>NZ_JBIMLI010000052.1:0-30431 GCF_051859755.1 Limnospira sp. | reverse complement strand
CTATACTAATTCGTCTGGGCATAACGCAAGTTTGGCATTGGTCACTGATATTATAACCGATTAAGCGAACTTGATATCAAATCAGGGAAGAGGCAGGGCAGGGTAAGTATGATAGCCGCATGGTGTCATCAACAACTCTTAGCTCCCTTTAGCTTTGAGGGTTGTTGTAATCGGACAGTGTTTGAGTTGTGGTTGGAGTTCATCTTAATTCCAACATTGAAGCCAGGTCAGACTCTAGTATTGGACAATGCAACGTTTCATAAAGGGGGGCGGATTGCTGAACTGGTGGAGGCAGCTCAATGCCGTTTACTCTATCTACCACCTTATTCGCCAGACCTCAACAAGATAGAGAAATGTTGGTCGTGGCTGAAAGCCCGCATTCGCCACTGCACGTGAGCAGTTTGATTCTCTCCATGATGCCATGGATTCCGTTCTCAAGGCTGCGTCCTAACCGCATTGACTAGTGCTATATCAGTGCCGAGAGCGAAGTCCATGGCAACCACTGTGAAGCACACAATGCTGCCTGACGTCGTCGTTGTAGTGCCTTTCGGCGCCGACAAAATCTCTACGCCAAAACGCCATCAGGACTCGATCGAGCACTCTCGGTACAGCGTTTAATCCATAATTTGGTTAGACCGCGATGGTCGAGTTGGGAGACTCCTGCCATGGCGCTCGGTTTCGCCTCACGAGCGGTGAGTGTTGGCCCAATGCTTTCTCTGAGGAGCTTTCGAGACTTGCCACCTTAAGTGACCAGTACCATCAATAATAAACTAGCAGTTCACATCAAATTTCTGTACGTTTTTTAGCATTTATAGTGTTTAGGGCTGGCCCTAGTCAATCAAACTCAAGCGGGAGGTGTGAAATACCCATATATGGTAGAATATATAGGCAGTTTTGCTGTTCGCATAGCCTCCCTGGAAGGGAAGGATTAGTCCCTATAGGCGGTTAAAGCTGAAAACCTTTAGACAGAGTTTTGGACAATGCCCCGAATTTTAGTGATTGATGATGATCCCGCGATCGCAGAGCTGGTGGCGATTAACCTAGAGATGGCTGGTTATGAAGTCACCCTAGCCCCTGATGGTATAGTAGGACAAGCACTAGCGCTGCAACTACTGCCCGACCTGATTATTTTAGACCTAATGCTGCCCAAAGTCGATGGGTTCACCGTCTGTCAGCGTCTACGCCGAGATGAACGCACCGGAGATATCCCGGTTTTGATGTTGACAGCCTTGGGACAAACCCAAGATAAAGTCGAAGGCTTTAACGCAGGGGCTGATGATTATTTAACTAAACCCTTTGAACTCGAAGAAATGCTGGCTCGTGTCCGCGCGCTATTGCGACGCACCGATCGCATTCCGCAAGCGGCTAAACACAGCGAGATCCTCAGTTATGGAGTTCTTACCCTAGTTCCCGAAAGGTTCGAGGCGATCTGGTTTGATCAGACAGTCAAACTAACTCACCTAGAATTTGAGTTACTGCACTGTTTGCTACAACGTCACGGTCAAACCGTAGCCCCCAGTGAAATTCTCAAGGAAGTTTGGGGCTATGACCCGGACGATGATATCGAAACTATCCGGGTTCATATTCGCCATTTACGCACCAAAATGGAACCCGATCCACGTCATCCTCGCTACATCAAAACCGTTTATGGTGCTGGTTACTGTTTGGAACTTCCAGCAGGTAACGGCAAAAACTCATCAGAGGTGGGAGAGACTGATCTATCTGATGTATCTGATCAGGTGTAGCACCTCAATCAATGGTTTTTGAGTCGTTGATAGACAGTGACTAACCCGTTAGCATCACCCACATTACCTGGAAACAGGACAACGGGAAGATTAGGGAATTGGGTATGTGATGCGGGGGTTTTAACCATTGAACAACCAGCCATAACCTGTCCCAAGAGTCGCGCGGTGGGGAGGCTTAGACCTTTACTAAGGACATCATTGGAGGTGATGCCTCCCTTGCTAATCAAAAATCCAATATCTTTTGGTAAACCCCGGACAATATCCATTAACAAATCTGAAACCGCCACCCCAAATTCTAACCGGACTTGAGTATTGTCAAAGGTGATTTCTTGGCGAGAGGTGTACACTACAGGGGTTTGACCCGGTTTATGGATTTGAGCAATGCGATCGCTAATTTGGCTGAGTAACTCTTGACGTAGAGAGGGACTATCATCTAACAGGTGAGACACATCTACCTCAACCCCCACGATATCTGGTTCTTTCAATAACTGTTCAAGCTGTTGGGTAGATTTTTTCACATGGGAACCCATCAACACCACTCCCGGTTGATTATTTCGGGTATATTTCCCCATAGACTCCGGTGGTAATGGTTGGGGACCCAGGGAGGCTAGGGAGGTGAGGATACTCGCCGCGCTGCGGAATAAGAAACGTTTTCCCTTACTGGCGGCGGCTAGGATATCCGAGGCGAATTGGTCTAGGTCGCTTTGGGTTTCCCCGTCAACTCCCACACATTGGTTATCACTGAGTTGCATCAGTCGGTCTAGGGTCCCGTTGCGAATGTCCCCCAATGTGAAAAGTTGCACAGCTTCGGCTTTAATGCGTCCTTGGGTCTTTTCCTCTACATAATCGGGTAGGTAGGAATAATGGTAGCTGAATACTGAATCGCGAGCAAATTCCGTTTGGTGTACAGGGGTATCAACGCCGTCTATTTTCAGGTAGTGGGTTCCCCCTCTGGTTATCCGTCCCCCTTCAAAGAAAGCGGGAACTAAAAAATGAGCGTCAAAGGGGCCTAATTCTTCGGCGATCACATCGGTTTCTATGGGGTAGTGACCCCGTAGGGTGGAGTCAGACCGACTCACCACTAAAAAGTCTTCGATAGACTCGGCGGCGATCGCTATTTTCAGATTATGGGTAACTTCTCGTGTAACTGTGGCTGCTGCTTCTGGGGTTAATGCTCTGGTATTAGTTAAGATAAAGAATATCGGAGACTGGTCACTAAGTCCCAGCCGTAAGGTTTCTACGTCCCATTGTGTCAATAACAGACAACTATGAACCGTTTGGGAACCGGTGGGGTCATCATCCAGAACTATAATTTTAGGTGCCATTGCTTTAGTGTGGAAGTAACAAGAGAAAGATTGAGTCAGACCGTAGGACTCTCTGACCACCTTACCATTAATGGTAACTTGAATCTACAGCCCATACAAATTTGTTAATGGCTTTCCAGTTATCATTGACAGTCAACAGGTTGTAGGATGATCGCCAGATGAATCAGTTGATTTATAGTCTTCCCAAAGCCGAACTACATCTTCACATCGAAGGGACTTTAGAACCACAGATGATGTTTGACCTCGCTCAAAGAAACCATCTATCTTTATCTTTCGCGTCAGTGGCGGATGTGCAACAATCCTATCATTTCTCCAATTTACAATCCTTTCTGGATTTATATTATCAGGGCGCTAATGTTCTCCGCACTGACCAGGATTTTTATGATTTAACCTGGGCTTATTTACAAAAATGCGTTCAGCAGAATGTCCGCCACACGGAAATCTTTTTTGACCCCCAAACTCATAGCGATCGCGGTATTGATTTCTCCGTTGTCTACCAGGGGATACACTCCGCCCTACAAGATGCCAAAACCTATCTAAATATCTCCTCCCACTTGATTCTTTGTTTCCTCCGAGATTTAAGCGCAGAAGCTGCCATGAATACCCTTGAACAAGCCTTACCTTATCAAGATGGCATTATGGCTGTCGGTTTAGATTCGGCGGAATTGCACAATCCTCCTAGTAAATTTAAACAGGTATTTGATAAAGCCAAATCTGAGGGGTTTTTAACTGTCGCCCATGGGGGAGAAGAAGCCGGCGCTGATTATATTTGGGAAGCCATTAATCTCTTACAGGTATCCCGGATTGATCACGGTGTCCGCTGTACAGAAGACCCGGAATTGGTTGCTTATTTGGTACAGCAACAAATCCCCTTAACTGTCTGCCCTTTGTCTAATGTTAAGTTGAGGGTCTTTCCTGACATCAAATCCCATAATATTAAAAAATTGCTTGAGTTGGGTTTATGTGTTACTATTAATTCGGACGACCCCGCTTACTTCGGCGGATATATTAACGAAAATTATCTCGCTGTTCAAGATGCTTTGCATTTCACTAATTCTCAACTGATACAGTTGGCGAAAAATTCTTTTATCGCTTCCTTTCTCAGTCAAGCCGAAAAAGATAAGTATTTAGCCGACATCGATAATAATCTATATAATTGTGGTAATTGTGGCGGCGGGTTCCCCTGTTAATTATCTATAGAAGGTTATGTTAACTTTTGTAACGAAAAGTTAAGAAATGTTGCGAACAATTTTTTCTGGAGGGGGCGGTGGTTTTTTGGTGAAGTTTGTGCTATCATTTTAGATAATGGGAATATTTGTTAAATTTTTATTTAAGCAAAGGCTTAATTATTAAAAAGTATGTCAATATAATATCATTAGTTCTGGGTGCTTGTCAACCTGTTGGCGCTAATTTGTCGGAACAATTTTTTAAAAATTGAATAATAAATCAACACGGGGTGAAGATTAGGCGATCGCATGAATGAATATGGATAAATAGAGTTGTTGAAGGAAGGGGACAAAGAGAATGTTAAAATGGCCAGATGTGGTTATTCTGCGGCGTAGTAGGTGTGTGAAAGTTGTAGCAGTGATGTTGCTGCTAGTGGTGTTAATTAGAAGCATTCCTTATTCAATACCAATTAGGGCGAAAGATATCCGTCAAAATTCGGTATCGATGGAATTTAGCGATCGCCAAGGTTTAGCATTAGGAACAATTCTCAGCCAAGACCAAAGTCATACGGCTGTAGTCCCCTTAAAGGAAGTTTCCCCGTATTTTATCCAAGCCATTATTGCAGCAGAAGATAAGCGATATTATCAACATGGTGCTGTAGATATAATAGCGATCGTGAGGGCGGTCATGGAAGCCATACAAGCCAGAGAGATAGTTAGTGGCGCGTCTACTATTACCATGCAACTAGCGCGAATGTTAGAACCCTCACCCAATACTCTCCCGCACAAAATCAGAGAAATTTGGTTATCTTGGCGACTATTTGCTGGAATGAACCGAGACGAAATTCTAGCAGCTTATATTAACCGTATTCCTATGGGTGGTAACCTGTATGGTGTGGAAGCGGCGGCGCGGACTTATTTTGGTATAGGTGCTTCTGACCTAAGTTTATCGCAAGCGAGTGTATTAGCGGGACTTCCCAACGACCCAACGGATCTAAATCCTTATTTCAATTGGGAGGGACTGAAACAGCGGCAAAAATATGTTTTAGATCGCATGGTAGAAGATGGGTATATAACCCCAGAAAAAAGCGATCGCGCCTATCGAGAAACTCTGAGAATTGCACCTCGCGAACAGGGTATTATCGCCGCGCCTCATTTTTTATTTTGGGTAGCTAGTCAACTGTCAAAGGCAGAAATTACCAGCCCCAAAATACAGACCACCTTAGACCGGACTCTCCAGCAATTTGTAGAAACCCAAGTCCGTCATGTCGTGACGGCTTTAGGGGGTCAAAATGTTAATCATGGGGCGGCTATAGTGATTAATAATCATACGGGGGAAGTTTTAGCGTATGTAGGTTCTCCTGATTATTTTAACTGGCAAAATTTAGGTTCAAATGATGGAGTGCAAGCCTGGCGACAGCCGGGTTCAACCCTGAAACCATTTTTATATCAATTAGCGATCGCCCAAGGAATTATCCGACCGAATACCATACTCCCAGACGTACCCACATATTACCCTATTCCCGGTGCTAAACTGTATGCACCCGTTGATTATAGTGAAACCTTTTTAGGACCTGTGCGGGTACGAATTGCGTTAGGTAATTCCTTAAATATTCCGGCTGTGCGAGTTTTAGAAAAAGTCGGTGTAGGTGAGTTTTTATCACGTTTACATCAACTAGGTTTTACCCACCTTGACCGAGAACCGGAACATTATGGACTTGGGTTAAGTTTAGGTAGTGGCGAGGTGAGTCTTTGGGAATTAGCCCAGGCTTATTTAACTTTTGCGAACCGGGGAAAGTTCACGCCACTGGTGACTACAATTATACCAGAAATTGCGCCCCCGTGTAAACAGAAATGTATGCAAATAGACACAGCCACCAGTTGGGAATTAATTGTAAATATGCTGGCGGACTCCCATGCTAGGGCTACAGCCTTTGGAGTTGATTCCGTGTTAAATTTACCCTTTCCGGTAGCCGTAAAAACAGGGACTTCTTCTGATTATCGAGATACTTGGACGGTGGGATTTACTACTGATTACACCGTCGCAACTTGGGTGGGAAATTTCGACTCTCAGCCGATGCAAAATATTTCGGGTGTCATGGGGGCTGCGCCGTTATGGAATCAGATTATGATGTATCTTCATAGAAACAAAAAACCGGATAATTTCCCGCCGCCAGAGGGATTATTTGAATTGCCGATTTGTAGCCATACGGGATGGAAACTTACTGATGATTGTGGCTCAGGGATTGTGTTAGAATATTTCTATCCAGAGGATATTAAGGATTATGATAACCTGTCTGTGACGGGGGAGTTACCCGCCGCATATAATGAGTGGTTATCGCAACAGGAATCGCCTCATTTAAGTTCAGGAAAACTGAGGATTGTTTTACCTCAAAATAATGATTATTTCCTGGTCACTGCGGGTCATGATTCGCCCCTAGAGTTGAAAGTTGCGGGAGTTGACAATCAAGAAATCCAATGGTTTATTAATGATAATAAGATAGCCACAACCACCAGCAAATCAATATTTTGGCAGCCAGAAATCGGAGATTTTACCCTGAAAGTAGTCACCCGTGAAAATATGAGCGATCGCATTAATTTTCAAGTGAGGGAAGCCGAAGTCAAACCGTATCGGCGGGGTTTTTCCATAGGTGAAGATTGACAGGGGCTGCGGGACAGACCCCAAACCGAAGCCAGCCGAGGGAATGTAAAGTTTAATTACAACTTTTGTGAAAATATTGAGAAATGTTCCAAAACCTCATCTTAGCCTTAGCCTAGAATTTTATAAGTCACGAGATTAACTGAGATGGAAAAGTTAAAGAAATACCGGATCAACTGTACCCTTACCTATGGCGACATTTACGGTCAAATCATGATTTGGCTGATCGTCATTTTCATCGCCCTAGCCTCCTCCCTAGCCTTGTGGAGTAGTTCTCAGCAAATTTTTGCCCTCACCATGCTAGGACTGATTGTAGTGCTATCGCTGCCGTTTCTGCTGTTTGCCTTCGTTACCACCTTGTTAAACCATATCGAAGTCATGCCCACAGACATCAACTCAGAAACAGCAACAGATCAGGAAATTAAGGGATCTGAACAGCCAGCGCAAGCTACCAGTTAAGACACCATAGCAGTCAGTCAACCCTAAAGACTTCCTTGCCTTTTGGCAGGGAGGTTTTTTTTTGTTTAACTATGGAATATGTGCAAATATCGAACAAACTAGAGAACTATGCTAGAACATGATGTAATTATCGTTGGTGGTGGTTTAGCGGGAAGTCGCGCGGCCGTTGAGATAGCCCGGACTGACCCCAGCCTAAATATTGCTGTTATAGCTAAAACGCACCCCATTAGGTCTCACTCTGTAGCAGCCCAAGGAGGTATCGCGGCGACTCTCAATAATGTTGACCCTGAAGATACCTGGGAAGCCCACGCCTTTGATACGGTGAAAGGGTCAGACTACCTAGCAGACCAAGACGCTGTGGAAATTCTGGCGAAAGAGGCCCCAGATGTAATTATTGACCTGGAACACATGGGGGTTTTGTTTTCGCGCCTCCCGGACGGTCGTATCGCCCAACGGGCTTTTGGAGGTCATACCCACCGCCGCACTTGCTACGCGGCTGATAAAACTGGACACGCTATCCTCCACGAGTTAGTTAATAACCTGCGTCGCTACGGTGTGCATATCTATGATGAGTGGTATGTAATGCGCCTGATTCTGGAAGAAGGGGAAGCGAAAGGTGTGGTGATGTATAATATCCTCGATGGTACTATCCAAGTGGCTAGGGCTAAAGCGGTGATGTTCGCTACGGGTGGCTATGGTCGGGCTTTTAACACTACTTCTAATGATTTTGCCTCTACGGGGGATGGCTTGGCTATGTCGGCTTTGGCGGGGATACCGTTACAGGATATGGAGTTTGTCCAGTTTCACCCGACAGGCCTTTATCCGGTGGGTGTGTTAATTTCTGAGGCGGTACGCGGTGAAGGGGCTTATTTGATTAATAGTGAGGGCGATCGCTTTATGAAAAATTACGCCCCCGGTAAAATGGAGTTAGCCCCCCGTGATATTACTTCTAGGGCAATTACGTTAGAAATTCGTGCCGGACGGGGTATTAATCGTGATGGCACTGCGGGCGGCCCGTTTGTGTATCTGGACTTGCGACACATGGGGCGGGAAAAAATTATGAGTCGCATTCCTTTCTGTTGGGAAGAAGCCCATCGTTTGGTGGGGGTTGATGCGGTGGTTGAACCTATGCCTGTGCGTCCTACGGTTCACTATTCTATGGGGGGTATTCCCACTAATACTGATGGTCGGGTTCTCGCTAGTGCTGATAGTTTGGTAGATGGGTTATTTGCTGCGGGTGAGGCGGCTTGTGTGTCTGTCCATGGGGCTAACCGTTTGGGTAGTAATTCTCTGTTGGAGTGTGTGGTTTATGGGAAGCGGACGGGGGCGGCGATCGCACAATTTGTACAAAACCGTAAATTGCCAAATGTCAACGAGTCGCACTACCTCCAAGAAGCTAAAAATCAGGTACAGGAATTACTGGATAAGTCGGGGGACTGTCGCATTGGTCAACTTCGACAAGAATTTCAGGATGCTATGACTTTGCATTGTGGAGTTTTTCGCACTGAAGATGTGATGCAGGAGGGCTTAAATCAGCTTCAGCTATGCCGTGAACGTTACCAAAATATTTATTTGGATGACCGGGGTAAATTGTGGAATACAGAAGTTATTGAAGCCTTGGAATTACGGAATATTATGATTGTGGGTGAGATGATTTTGACTTCTGCCCTCAACCGTCGCGAGAGTCGGGGCGCTCACAGTCGCGAGGATTATACTACCCGCGATGACCAGAATTTCCTCAAGCATACTCTTGCTTACTATTCCCAGGCTGGCATTGATTTGGCTTATCGTCCTGTGGCTATTACTATGTTTGAACCCCAGGAACGCAAGTATTAAATCACTCAAATTATCATCTCCCCTGTGACCAAAGAAGACTTTTACAGGGGAGAAAATTTAATTGATAATTCAAGATATCGGTCAGGGAAAGGCGATCGCCTACGGGGTTCCGGTATACCTCGCCTCCCACGGAAAAGATTAATACACCCGCCACTGTGAACACAAGCTGACTTCCCAGAAACCGGGTTTCTGAAATCTTGACATTTGGGATGGGATAGTGGAAAGTGAGTGATTGGTGATGATTTCGGGTAAACAGTTCCCGGTGAAGAATGTGCTTAACCAATTATTATGTCTGAAGAAAACTTAGAAGAAACCGCCGAAGAAACCGCCGAAGAAACCGCCGAAGAAACCGCCGAAGAAACGGCAAAGGGATTTGGGCAGAGTGATGGTAATTCCCAAATCCGGTTTAAACGGGAGGGTGAGAATTTACTGCTGATTTTACCAGAGGAAGGCGATCGCTCTGAGAACTCCAACAGTAGTAGTTGGGGGGATTTGTTGCAGGTGATGAAACATCGGATCACAGGGGAGGAACATAGCTGGGAAGAGGGGCTAGAAGTGCATCTGGTCAGCCCAAATAGGCTGTTAGATAGTCGTCAATTGCAGGATATTAGAGATATCCTGACATCGGCGAAATTAGAGCTAAAGCGGGTAAGAACAGGTAGGGCGCAAACAGCGGTAGCGGCGGCGACGGCGGGATATTCAGTCGATCGCGAATCGGATCGCGACCATTTAAACCAAAAGGAAAGGGAAAGGACTACCGTAGAGGCTGAACCCCTATACTTAAAGATGACTTTGCGATCGGGGGTAGAAATACGTCATCCGGGGACGGTGGTAGTTTTGGGAGATGTTAACCCAGGTAGTTCCATAGTTGCTAATGGGGATATAATCATTTGGGGTCGTTTGCGGGGAACCGTCCATGCTGGGGCTAACGGAAACCTGCAAACCATGATTATGGCCTTGCAAATGGAACCGATGCTGATCCGCATAGGGGATCAGGTGGCGCGGGGTCCAGAAAACCCGCCGGAGGAATTTTACCCGGAAGTAGCTTATATGACGGCGAAAGGCATCCGTATTAGCCGGGCTACGGAAATGGGGCGAGTGAAACTCTGGCAAATCAGCAAAGCCCCTAGTGATGACAGCCTGTAATACTATTGCTGTTGGATATGGCTAGGGAATCTGCTATCATCCGATCGCATTTATTGCCCATGTAGCGATCGTTAATATTAATAACTGTTAACCAACTAAGAACCCCCATGAGTCGCATTATAGTTGTAACCTCTGGAAAGGGAGGAGTCGGAAAAACTACCTCTACAGCCAATCTTGGCATGGCTCTCGCCCAACGAGGACACTCAGTTGTGGTGATTGATGCTGACTTTGGTTTGAGAAATTTAGACTTGCTGCTGGGACTGGAAAACCGCATTGTATATACGGCGGTGGAAGTCCTATCAGGGGAGTGTCGTCTGGAACAGGCTTTAGTGAAAGACAAGCGCCAACCCCGGTTAGTATTGTTACCAGCGGCTCAAAATCGGATGAAGGATGCGGTAACGCCGGAACAAATGAAGGAGTTGATCAGCCAGTTGAGTCCGAAATATGAGTATATTTTGATTGACTGTCCGGCGGGTATTGAACAAGGTTTCCAAAATGCGATCGCCGCGGCGAGTGAGGCTATTGTGGTAACGACACCGGAAATATCAGCCGTGCGAGATGGCGATCGTGTGATTGGCTTATTGGAGGCGAATGGTATCAAGCGGATACGGCTGCTGATCAACCGGATTAAACCGGGGATGGTAAAAGCTAATGATATGATGTCGGTTCAGGATGTCGAGGAAATTCTAGCCATTCCACTGGTGGGCGTAGTTCCCGATGATGAACAGGTAATTGTTTCGACTAACAAGGGTGAACCTTTGGTATTAACGGAAACTATTTCTCCGGCGGTGACAGCCTTTAATAATATTGCCCGCCGCCTAGAGGGGGAAAAAGTGCCGTTTATGGAGTTAGACCCAGCGCCTCCTGGTTTTTTTGCGCGACTGCGTAGGCTGTTGTCGTCTAAGATTATGTAGTAACCCTTTGAATAACTCATCGCCGGGGCGGTAGGGGTCTGGGGGCTTTCTCAAGAGGTGACTAGGGACGTGCGGAGTATTGGATCATCGAGGTATTTATCGCCCAGGTGTAGGTTTTGATCCACTGTTCGATAATGTAGCAACAGCAATGAAAATTAATGAATTTATCGACAAATTTTTGAACCGCAAGAGGCCTAACAGTCGTGATGCGGTCAAACAACGGTTAAAATTAGTTCTCGCCCACGATCGCGCTGATTTATCTCCCGAAGTTGTAGAAGCTATGCGGCGGGAGATTTTGGAGGTGGTATCTAGGTATGTGGAAATTGATACAGATGACTCAGAATTTGGGTTAGAAAGCGACCAAAGATCGACTATTTTGATAGCTAACCTTCCGATCAGACGAGTGAGAAAAACCGTCGCGCCGGACTCCTAAACTGGCACTCCCAGGAGAACTGCTTTTTTGTGTTGTCAAACCGACCCGGAGTGGGAGGCTTTAGTCAACCGGCGGCGCGTGCAGCAGATTAAGGAAAAAGTGGTATATTATCTGCCAACATTAGACATCTAGCCTATTATGAAACCGGGTTTCTTTGAGAAACCGGGTTTCTGGGAGTTCGTTGGGAGGAGAGGTATTCGCAGAACCCGACCCTACAATTATTAATTATTAATTATTAATTCTCAAAGCGATCGCTTGCCATTACAAAATAGTTAAATAAGTTTCCATTGAGTCTTTGGTAGCGTTAGTTGGGGGTAAATTTCTGCCTCCAATTAACCATCTCTATTGCCAACGTAACGCACCTTTTTGGCTAAATATTGGTGCGTTACGGCGGATTGGTAAATTTTCGTAAAAATCTCAAGTTGGTCACCGCCTAACGCACCCTACAATAAAGAAACTGCCTCATTAACAGTAAGATTATTTTCAGAGGCAATATTTTCAATTAGATAGTATAATTCATCAGGCAAGTTTTCAATTTGCAGTGTAACCATTGCCATCACACAATAAATTGATTGAGCGATATTACCAGTTTAACTTAATAACTGCCAGAAAATCAACCCAATCCACCTGATTTAGGGGAGTTCGTGAGGAGGAGAGGTATTCGCAGAACCCGACCCTACAATTATTAATTATTAATTATTAATTCTCAAAGCGATCGCTTTCAATTACAAAATAGTTAAATAAGTGTCCATTGAGGTTTCGGGTAATAGCTTTAATTGCTGATTTGTCAAATCCAGTTCGATTCCTAATGCTTCCAAAGGCAAAACCCCCAAAAGCGGGTCGCGTCCTCCAGGTAATTCTAAGCATTCAAAAGTTCCTTCTCTACCCAATAGGGAAATACTAGCGTCTCGGAAAACTCTGGCTTTACTGAATCCGTTAGCCGTGGCTACATCAACTTCTTTTAGTAATTCTAAACCTAATTGGGCGATCGCATTGGAAGGAAGGCATAATGTCGTAGCTCCTGTATCCACCAGAACATTATTTAAAGTTAGCGATCGCACTTGTTCGACTGGAATCAAACCTTGTCTGGCATTGGCTTGGTCGATCCGGTTCGTTATGGTTAAAGTCGTGATAATTCGGCCCATGGTCTTTTCGGTGGGATTTGACATGATTGTACCTCCTGCTACTCTACCTCAATTATGACTAAAATTTGAGCAGAGGTGGGATTTCCAAAGCCATGGAGTCTCATGATCACCTTCAACTCAGAAACCGGGTTTTTGCCACTTTCATCACCAGTTTAGCACAAGAAAGCCAACCCAGCACAGACACAAACGGGGTTGCTCATGTAAAATTATTAATTAGTTAGCGGGATCAGAAACCGGGTTTCTGGAAATCGGCTTTTTGGGGGGAGTTATATTACCTACTATAAAATTATCAATTATTAATGATTAATTTTATCGACTTTTAGATTCCGGCTTGGGAAAACTGTAGTCAGTACGATCGCCAGTCGGGATTTTTCGCCAGCGCACTCATTCGCCGGGTCGCCGCCGGGTTGGGTCTCCTGTTGCATAATCATGGAAAAATGCGATCGATTATGGGTTGTCAGTTTCACCCGGGGGACTTGGAGCCTATTCAAACATCCTCCGGGCGGCCGGGTTTCACTTCCAAAAAGAGGGCGATCGCCTTTGGACTCTCTTATCGGACAATGGCCACAATCGCCGGGTCACTTTTCCCCGGAAGCCTTCGAGGATGACCCCGACCTAGCATTGATGACCTGGGGCGACCCCCCTCTGTCACCTTCTCCTAGAAACCTTTAGGGCGACCCTCCCAAAAAAAGCCCCCAGGGGTTGACAACCACCCAGAGTTAATGCTAATATATTGACATATTGTTTAATAATGGAATATTTGCTAAAATCCAAAAAACGGCAATATTTCGATTATATCAAATAATAGCACGGTGAAAGACAAAAAGCAAGCCCGCCCACTGACCAAAAAAATGGGGGTGGTAAGGAAGGATAGTTTTTGGGGACGGTATCAATTTTATCAGCTAAGTTGTTCTTGATGTCTCCATAGAGTGATACCCTAAGAAATGGCAATATTAAATTCTTCTAAAGCTTGCCGAAACATCGGATTAGCGAAATAAGGAAATAGGCGAAAGCATGGTCAGCACCGCAGAAAAAACAAAAATCGGCTACATTACCCAAGTAATTGGTCCAGTTGTAGATATTAAGTTCCCTGATGGCAAACTGCCGGAAATCTACAACGCTCTGAAAATCTCTGGCAAAAACGAAGCCGGCCAAGAGATTTCCGTGGTCTGTGAAGTTCAGCAACTTCTTGGGGATAACCAAGTGCGATCGGTTGCCATGAGTGGTACAGATGGCTTGGTTCGGGGTATGGAAGCCACAGACACAGGGAGAGCGATTCAGGTTCCGGTGGGTTCTGGAACTCTAGGTCGTATCTTTAACGTGGTGGGCGAACCCATTGATAACCTGGGTCCGGTTCCCAATGATGAAACTTCTTCTATCCACCGCCCCGCACCCGCTTTTGTAGATTTGGAGACTAGCCCATCGGTCTTTGAAACAGGCATTAAAGTGGTAGACCTGTTGGCTCCCTATCGTCGTGGAGGCAAAATCGGCCTATTTGGGGGGGCTGGTGTTGGTAAAACTGTAATTATTATGGAGTTGATCAACAACATCGCTAAGGCTCACGGGGGTGTTTCCGTGTTTGGTGGTGTGGGAGAACGTACCCGCGAAGGGAATGACCTCTACAACGAAATGATCGAGTCCGGCGTAATTAACAAAGAAGATCTGGGTCAGTCTAAGGTGGCTCTGGTTTATGGACAAATGAATGAACCCCCCGGAGCGCGGATGCGGGTGGCTCTGTCGGCTCTGACAATGGCTGAATACTTCCGTGATGTCAGTAAACAAGACGTTCTATTATTTATTGACAATATCTTCCGGTTTGTACAAGCGGGTTCGGAAGTGTCTGCTCTCCTGGGACGGATGCCTTCTGCTGTGGGATATCAGCCCACGTTGGGGACGGAAATGGGTGAGCTGCAAGAACGGATTACTTCTACGAAAGAAGGCTCGATTACCTCTATTCAAGCGGTATATGTTCCGGCTGATGACTTGACCGACCCGGCTCCGGCTACTACTTTCGCTCACTTGGACGCGACCACTGTATTGTCTCGTTCTTTGGCATCTAAGGGTATTTATCCGGCGGTTGACCCCCTCGATTCCAGTTCCACTATGTTACAGCCTAGTGTGGTCGGGGAAGAACACTACCAGACCGCTCGTGCTGTACAGTCTACTTTGCAGCGCTATAAAGAACTGCAAGATATTATCGCGATTCTGGGTCTTGATGAACTTTCTGAGGAAGACCGCCTGGTTGTGGCTCGGGCTCGGAAAATTGAACGGTTCCTATCTCAGCCTTTCTTTGTGGCTGAGGTGTTTACTGGTTCTCCGGGTCAATATGTGCCCCTGGAAAAAACTATTAAGGGCTTCCAGATGATTCTCAATGGAGAACTTGACGATATGCCAGAACAAGCCTTCTATATGGTCGGTGATATCGATATGGCGATCGCTAAATGGGAAAAAATGAAGGCTGAGAATAAATAACTCGGTCTGATTAACCTGCAAAGGTGTAGTTAGAGAATCAGAGTCAGAGGAGATAATCCGCCTGATTCTGATTCTTGAGTGCAAAAAAGGCGCTTCAATTGTGGATTTTACTATTAATAACTGAAAATGACATTAACTGTGCGTGTTATAGCCCCTGACCAAACGGTTTGGGATGATACGGCTCAAGAGGTGATTCTCCCAAGCACTACCGGTCAGCTTGGTATTCTTAGTGATCACGCTCCCCTACTAACGGCTTTAGATCCGGGAGTTATGAGAGTGAGAGCTAAAAATGAATGGGTGACTATTGCCCTCATGGAAGGGTTTGCCGAAGTTCAAAATAATGAAATAACTGTTCTGGTCAATGGTGCCGAGAAAGGTGCAAATATTGATGTGGGGACAGCCCGCGAAGCCTATAATCAAGCTCAAGCAGCCGTAGAAGCTGCTAACGCTGGTGGGAATGTGCAGGAGCAAATGAAAGCGAAGCAAGGGTTAAAGCGTGCCAGAGCCCGTCTACAGGCGGCGGGTGACAAGGCAATGGAATAACCAGTTTCTGGTGAAATCAACCACCAAGATCAAAGAGACAAGGCGTGCTTATAGACAGGGCGTGCCTTGTCTGTACATTTTTTATCAAAATGTTTAGTGATGGTTTTTCAGACTGCCAATTAGCGTGAACTAACCAACGACACACAACAGTATGATCGCTAATTTCCCATGGACGGGAAATACAACCTGGGAGTTAGGGTTTGCCACCACATCAAATGCGATCGCTACCTCTACAGTATTCAATAGATATCGCCAACAGCGAGGAAAGGTTAGTTGGCAAGGAGTCTAACCGTCCCTAGAGGTTCGGTAAATACCCCTTCATCAAAATGACTAACCACCCACAGTATAGAGATAAGAATCGATCCTGAAGATCTTATTCAAATAAGAACCCCCGGACTAAATTAAAGTTTCCAGGTTTGACCTGTGGTCAGATACTTGGGCAAATCAATAGCGCCTGAGTAAAGCCGATTTTGTAGTTATGATAGGAGCCAAGACACCAATATGGGAAAAGTAGTTGGAATTGACTTAGGAACCACAAACTCTTGTGTAGCGGTAATGGAAGGTGGTAAACCCACTGTAATAGCCAATGCAGAGGGTCTTCGCACCACCCCGTCAGTAGTTGCTTATGCTAAAAATGGCGATCAGCTAGTGGGACAAATCGCCAAGCGCCAAGCGGTCATGAACCCGGACAACACATTCTATTCAGTAAAACGGTTCATTGGTCGTAAGCAGGAAGAAGTTAGTAATGAGTCTACAGAAGTTTCTTACAAGGTTCTCAGAGACAGTAGCGGCAACGTTAAGCTAGACTGTCCCGCACGAGATAGACAATTTGCGCCAGAGGAAATTTCCGCCCAGGTACTACGCAAACTGGTGGAAGATGCTAGTACCTATCTAGGGGAAACGGTAACGGAAGCTGTAATCACTGTTCCGGCTTACTTTAATGACTCTCAACGCCAAGCGACTAAGGATGCTGGTAAAATTGCTGGTGTTGAAGTTAAGCGGATTATCAACGAGCCTACCGCTGCTTCCCTAGCCTATGGGATGGATAAAAAAAGCAATGAGACTATTTTAGTCTTTGACCTTGGGGGTGGTACTTTTGATGTTTCCATCCTAGAAGTGGGTGATGGGGTATTTGAAGTATTGGCTACCTCTGGTGATACTCACCTCGGTGGTGATGACTTTGACAAAAAAATAGTGGACTACCTCGCTGGGGAGTTCATGAAAGCAGAAGGTGTTGATCTGCGTAAGGATAAACAGGCGCTACAACGTCTAACAGAAGCGTCGGAAAAAGCGAAGCAGGAACTATCTAGCGTTACCCAAGCTGAAATTAACTTGCCGTTTATTACGGCGACTAGCGATGGTCCTAAACATTTGGATATGACCCTCACCCGCGCTAAGTTTGAGGAAATCTGCTCTGATTTAATTGACCGCTGTCGCATTCCTGTGGAAAATGCGATCCGGGATGCGAAACTGGATAAGTCTGCTATTAATGAAGTGGTAATGGTAGGAGGTTCTACCCGTATTCCAGCGGTTAAGGAGTTGGTTAAACGGGTTCTGGGTAAGGAACCTAACCAAACGGTGAACCCTGATGAAGTGGTGGCTGTGGGTGCTGCGATTCAAGCGGGTGTTCTGGCTGGTGAGGTTAAGGATATTCTGCTGCTAGATGTTACTCCTCTGTCTCTGGGTGTGGAAACCCTGGGCGGTGTGATGACTAAGATTATTCCCCGTAATACCACTATTCCTACTAAGAAGTCTGAGGTGTTCTCAACAGCAGTTGATGGTCAGACTAATGTGGAAATTCACGTTCTCCAGGGTGAACGGGAAATGTCCAATGATAACAAGAGTTTGGGAACTTTCCGCCTCGATGGGATTCCTCCGGCTCCCCGTGGTGTTCCTCAAATTGAGGTAACTTTTGATATTGATGCCAATGGTATCTTGAATGTTACTGCTAAGGATAAGGGTACTGGTAAGGAACAATCTATCAGCATTACTGGTGCTTCGACTTTACCGGATACGGAAGTTGAACGCATGGTTAAGGAAGCTGAAAAGAATGCAGCCACCGACCGTGAACGCCGTGAACGTATTGACCGTAAGAACCAGGCTGATACTTTGGCTTATCAGGCTGAAAAGCAAATTTCGGAACTGGGTGATAAGGTTCCCGCTGATGATAAGTCTAAGATTGAGGCTATGATTAAGGACCTGCGGGATGCGATCGCTCAGGAAAATGATGATCAGATTAAAACCTTGACTACAGATCTGCAACAGGCGCTATATACTCTCAGCAGTAATCTATATCAGCAAGCTGGTGGCGCTGCGCCGGGTGCTGAGGGGCCTGGACCGGGTGCTGGTCCTACTGATGGTGATGGAGGCGGTTCTGATGATGTAATTGATGCGGACTTCACCGAAGCTAAATAAGTTAGTAAAGGTTGAGTATTGCAGATAATTTGACTCGGATTCTATGATAGAGGGTATTATATTAATATCCCTCTATTTTTTTGGGAATTTGTCGAGGAGGTTCTTTGAAAAAAGCGATCGCACTACGAGAACTCAGACAATTTAGTGATTTTTTAGATCGAGCTATTCGCATTCCCGGAACTTCCCAAGGTATTGGTTTAGATCCTCTCATCGGATTAATTCCTGGTGGTGGTGATTTATGGGGAGCGGTATTAGCTGCATATATTGTGTTTAGGTCTTTGCAATTAGGTGTACCTAAGAAATTATTGCTGATTATGACATACAATATTGTCATAGATACGGTGTTAGGAAGTGTGCCAATATTTGGTGATTTATTTGATGTATTTTGGCAAGCCAATGTTAAAAATGTCGATATATTAGAGTCATATTTAAGTGATTGTGAAGGGGAAGATATAAACAATATTAAAAACTATTCAGCCGGGAATTTTTCGGGTAAAGGTTGCCTGATATTTACGGCGGTGTTATTCGTCACATCAATCATAGTTTTGGCATTAATAATTATTGTGTCTTTCAGCGGTTAAATAATGTGGAATTGCCTATATATATGGGCAGAGATTGGGGGTTAATCCTAATTAAATATCAAAAGGCGATCGCTTGAATCATACTTAACAAAAATTTAACATATAGTAACTGCCAGGATAATTAGGGAGTTGGCTGTTCCCTGTGGTAAGTAAAGACCAGGCACAGCTTACCCCTACTTTTCAGTGTTAAACTTCCTGTAGTATGTATTACCTGTTACCCGATTCAGGTATTATCCAATCAATCACCTGTTTCCCGGACTCCCGGGATTAATTTGAGATTATGGCAAAATCTAAAAAAACCGACAACTCCACATCTGTCAAAATTGACATGAAGGACCCTCAATACTTTTTTAACCGAGAACTGAGTTGGCTAGAATTTAACCGCCGGGTACTAGCGGAAGCATTAGATCCTCGCACGCCACTATTAGAGCGTCTAAAATTCATGGCAATATTTAGTTCCAATTTAGACGAATTTTTTATGGTGAGGGTAGCCGGGTTAAAACGCCAAATGGAAGCCCATGTTAATAAACGTACCCCTGACGGTCGCACTCCCAGACAGCAGCTTACAGAAATTCACGAGAAGTTGCTACCCATGGTATCTGAGCAACATAATGTTTTTGATAAAATTATCAAACCTGAACTAGGACAACATAATATTCACCTCCTGAACTACATTGACTTAAATCAGGAACAGCGGAACTATTTACACGAGTATTTCGAGTCACAAATTTTCCCAGTTCTCACTCCGTTAGCCATTGATAGAAGCCATCCTTTTCCCTACTTATCTAACCTCAGTCTTAATCTAGTGGTGGTGCTAAAAAATCCCGAAACTAACGAAGATCTATTGGCTCGAATTAAAGTCCCGAAACTATTACCTAGATTTATTGCTATTCCCGACCAATTCCAGAAACGGGAAGAGAGCGAAAGTTGTTTTTGGGCGGGAGTTCCAATTGAACAGCTAATTGCTCATAATTTGGAATCTCTATTTCCCGGAATGAATATCCTCGATTACTATCCCTTCCGAATTACCCGGGATGCGGATTTATCGGTTCAGGAGGATGAGGGAGATGATTTATTACTAGCGATTGAACAGGAGTTAAGAAAGCGACGTTTAGGCGGTTCGGTGGTGAGATTAGAAGTAAATACCGCCATGCCTGAGTATATCCGAGATATGTTAATGGAGGAACTAGAAATAGATCCAGAGGATATTTATAGCTTAGATGGACTGCTAGACCTGAAGGATTTGATGTCATTTATAGGCCTTCCTATACCGGAGTTAAAAGATCCTGATTGGACTCCGGCTCTACCCAAATGGTTAGCTGATAGTGATGAAACTACCTGTTCGAGTAATGGGGAACTGGAAAAGGATATTTTTGCAATTATTCGACAGGGTGATGTATTGGTGCATCATCCCTATCAATCTTTTTCAGCGACGGTACAGCAGTTTATTACCCAGGCGGCGGATGATCCGAATGTGTTGGCGATTAAGATGACTTTGTACCGAACTTCTGGGGATTCGCCAATTATTAATGCTCTCATTGCGGCGGCGGAGAATGGTAAACAGGTGGCGGCTTTAGTGGAGTTAAAGGCGCGATTTGATGAGGAAAATAATATTCATTGGGCGCGGAAGTTAGAACAGCGGGGAGTTCATGTGGTTTATGGGGTGGTGGGGTTAAAAACCCATACCAAAATTGTGATGGTTGTGCGCCATGAAGAAGGTCATATCCGCCGTTATGTTCATATTGGTACGGGGAACTATAACCCGAAAACGGCGAAACTTTATACAGATTTGGGGTTGTTTAGTTGTCGGGAAGAGTTGGGAGAGGATTTAACGGATTTGTTTAATTTCTTGACGGGGTATTCTCGCCAACAGTCCTATCGAAAATTGCTGGTTGCGCCTGTGAATATGCGCGATCGCTTTTTGGGTTTAATTCGCCGGGAAATTGACAACTGTAACGCCGGGAAGACGGGGCGAATTGTGGCGAAGATGAATTCTTTAGTAGACCCGGAAATAATTGCTACTCTTTATGAGGCTTCCATGGCGGGAGTAACGATTGATTTAATTGTGCGAGGGATTTGTTGTTTACGTCCGGGGGTGAAAGGAATTAGTGAAAATATCAATGTAATTAGTATTGTGGGGCGATTTCTGGAACACTCTCGGATTTTCTATTTCCACAATCATGGTGAGGAGGAGGTTTATATTGGTTCAGCAGATTGGATGCCGAGAAATTTAAACCGACGAGTAGAGGCGATCGCACCAGTAGAAGATCCGAAAATTGTCAAAGATTTACAGGAAATCCTAGGGATTATGCTATCAGATAATCGTCATGCTTGGGATTTACAGTCTGACGGGATTTATATTCAGCGTCAACCGGCTGATAAGGCTCCTGAACTAAGCGCCCAAACAATTTTTATGGAAACAGCGGAAACGGGGAAATAAAGTCCCATCAAAGTGCGAAAAACCCCACCGTTTATAGGTGGGGTAAATTTTCCTAACTGTTAGGAAATCAACCTCTAATTCCCCCTGTTATAAAGGGAGAATTAAGGAGACTGAATTAGTCTAGGTCAGGCATAGCGAGAACTGGCTCAGTCTCGCGATCAATTCCTTTTTCAAAGCCAGCCACAGCAGCGCGGGCGCGACCTGCGTGCCACAAGTGACCAACCAGGAAGAAGAAAGCGAGAATAAAGTGAGAAGCAGCCAGCCAAGCACGGGGGTTAACGTAGTTGAACCCTTGAGCTTCAGTAATGATACCGCCTACGGAGTTGATAGAACCGTTAGGAGCATGGGTCATGTACTCAGCAGCGCGACGTACTTGCCAAGGCTGAATGTCATTTTTGAGCTTGTTCAGGTCAAGGCCGTTAGGTCCACGCAGAGGCTCAAGCCAGGGGCCTTTGAAGTCCCAGAAACGCATAGTTTCACCACCGAAGATGATTTCACCAGTGGGGGAGCGCATCAGGTATTTACCCAGACCAGTGGGGCCTTGGGCGGAACCGATGTTAGCACCGAGTTTTTGGTCACGAACTAGGAACACAAAGGACTGAGCTTGGGATGCTTCAGCGTTAGTGGGGCCATAGAATTCGCTGGGATAAGCGGTGTTGTTAAACCAGACGAAAGCAGAGGCAATGAAAGCCATCAGAGACAAAGCACCGAGGCTGTAGGATAGATAGGCTTCTCCAGACCAGATGAAGGCACGACGAGCCCAACCAAAGGGCTTAGTCAAGATGTGCCAAACACCACCAGCGATGCAGATCAGACCGATCCAGATATGACCGCCGATGATATCTTCCATGTTGTCCACACCAATTATCCAACCTTCACCACCGAAGGGGGCTTTAAGTAGGTAGCCAAAGATAACCAACGGGTTTAGGGTAGGATTGTTGATGATGCGAACGTCACCACCACCAGGAGCCCAAGTATCGTAGACACCGCCAAAGAACATGGCTTTGAATACGAGTAGAAGCGCACCGCAGCCCAACAGAATCAGGTGATAACCGATGATGTTGGTCATTTGGTTTTTATCTTTCCAGTCGTATCCGAAGAAGGAGGAATATTCTTCCAGGACTTCAGGACCACGAACAGCGTGATAAATGCCACCTAAGCCGAGAACTGCAGAGGAGATCAAGTGTAGTACGCCGACGACAAAGTAGGGGAAAGTGTTAATCACTTCACCACCAGGCCCGACACCCCAACCTTGGGTAGCCAAGTGAGGCAACAGAATCAGACCTTGCTCATACATGGGCTTTTCGGGAACGAAGTGGGACACTTCAAACAGGGCCATTGCCCCAGCCCAGAATACAATGAGTCCAGCATGGGCTACATGAGCGCCCAGCAGTTTTCCAGAAAGATTGATTAAACGAGCGTTACCAGACCACCAGGCGAACCCTGTGGATTCTTGGTCGCGACCGCCTAAGTAAGAATTGCTAGAGAGCGTTACCACGCGGTAATACCTCCTCAGGGAATACAAAGTTTTGATGAGGTTGATCGGCTGGAGCCATCCAAGCGCGAATACCCTCGTTGAGCAGAATGTTCTTAGTATAGAAGGTTTCAAACTCCGGATCTTCTGCGGCGCGTAATTCTTGTGACACGAAGTCATAAGCACGCAGGTTTACAGCTAGACCCACTACACCGATGGAACACATCCACAGACCTGTTACGGGAACGAACAGCATGAAGAAGTGTAACCAACGTTTGTTTGAAAAAGCAATACCGAAAATTTGAGACCAAAAGCGGTTGGCTGTCACCATGGAATAGGTTTCTTCCGCTTGGGTCGGTTCAAAGGCTCGGAAGGTGTTAGATCCTTCTCCGTCTTCAAACAGGGTGTTTTCTACTGTAGCACCATGAATAGCACATAGTAGCGCACCGCCGAGGATTCCCGCAACTCCCATCATGTGGAAGGGGTTTAGAGTCCAGTTGTGGAATCCTTGGAAAAATAGGATAAACCGGAAGATACCTGCTACACCAAAGCTGGGAGCAAAGAACCACCCCGACTGACCCAAGGGGTACATTAAGAATACGCTCACGAACACGGCAATAGGGCCGGTGAAAGCGATCGCATTATAAGGACGAATGCCAACCAACCGGGCGATTTCCAACTGACGCAGGCAGAACCCAATCAGTGCGAAAGCTCCATGCAGGGCTACAAAAGCCCATAAACCCCCTAATTGGCACCAGCGGGTAAAGTCCCACTGAGCTTCGGGACCCCACAGGAACAGTAGGGAGTGCCCCAAACTGTTAGCGGGGGTGCTGACGGCAGCGGTCAGAAAGTTGCAACCTTCTAGGTAGGAACTGGCGAGTCCGTGGGTGTACCAAGAGGTAACAAAGGTGGTTCCTGTCAACCATCCCCCGATAGATAGATAGGCGCAGGGGAAAAGCAGGATACCCGACCATCCCACAAATACGAACCGATCGCGCTTCAGCCAGTCATCGAGGACATCAAACCATCCTCTAGTGACTTGAGGGCGCTCGACTGCTATAGTCATTTGAGAACGTTCCTCGGGATTTTCTAAAGATCATGCTTTGTTAAGCAAGTTAACATAAATATATATTACAGTTCACATTTTTGGCAAAGATTTCTGAGATTTTTATGAACACACAGACAGAAAAGGCCGCTATGGGCGATCGCATTCTTGAAAAGCAAATCTTAGGTTCGCGTCGCTTCAGTAACTACTTTTGGGCGACCACAATCACTATTGGCGGGGTAGGTTTTCTGCTGGCTGGGCTTTCCAGCTATTTGGGCCAGAACCTGTTACCCTTTGCTGACCCTTCCCAACTAATTTTTCTTCCCCAGGGGCTGGTCATGGGACTTTATGGCACTGCTGCCATATTATTAGCGACATACCTATGGCTAGTCGTTATCTGGGATCTTGGTGGCGGTTACAATAGATTTGACCAGGAAACTGGGGAAATCGAGATTTTTCGTTGGGGGTTTCCTGGCAAGAACCGCCGGGTTGAGTTCAACTGCAATCGTTCCCAAGTCCAATCTATTCGGGTAGATCTCAAAGAAGGACTTAGCCCCCGTCGCGCCTTGTATCTAAAATTAAAGGACAGGCGGGAAATTCCTTTAACCAGGGTGGGCCAGCCTATGGCTTTATCTGAGCTAGAAAATGATGGGGCCCAACTGGCTAAGTTTCTACAGGTTCCCTTGGAGGGACTTTAACATCAGGTACATGAAAAATAGACTACTAAACATGATTAGAGGGTGGCTGTGGCTTTTGTCTCTGGTGTTCCTAGTTCTGGTAACGGGCTGTGGTAGCCCATCAGTTGGGGACTCCATGGGGGTCCAAAATACCACGCCACCCGGCGGCAGTCAAAGGGCTGCTTCCATTTCTGCAACTAATAATTCAAGCATAATGAGCAATTTACCAAGACTCGAAGGAAAGGCAACTATTGTCATGACGGTTAACGGATCGCCGATTACCATTGAGGTAGACGGCATAGCAGCCCCAATTACGGCGGGAAATTTTGTAGATCTAGTTAATCGTGGGGTTTATGATGGGGTGTCTTTTCATCGTGTCGTGCGCGACCCACAACCTTTTGTGGTTCAGGGTGGCGACCCCCAAAGTAAGGATGAAACTGTTCCGACTTCTCGGTTAGGTACGGGGGGATTTATTGACCCGGAGACTTCCCAACAGCGCTATATCCCCTTGGAAATTAAACCGAGGAATGCGGATGAACCGATTTATGGCAAAACCTTTGATCAGGCTAAGATTAATGTGGCTCCCCTATTAAGCCATACCCGGGGGGCGGTAGCTATGGCTCGTTCCGCATTACCTGATTCTGCTTCCTCTCAGTTCTATTTTGCTCTGTCGGATTTGCCTTTCCTAGATGGCAATTATGCGGTTTTTGGCTATGTTGTCGATGGTATGGCGGTTGTAGACCAAATTGAACAGGGCGATCGCATTGAGTCGGCTAAGATTATTACGGGGTTAGAGAACCTCCAAAATTAGCAGATTGTTACGATTTGCAACAAGAAACTCAGTTTCTGGGTTGGTAAGTGGCTGTGGATGTTGTGGTTACCGGAATAGGTTTGCGTTCGGCTAGTGGTGATCTTAACCAGACTTGGGAAGCTATCATTAAGGGTCAGACGGCGATCGCCTTGTCTCAACCTTTCCGGGAACTTCCCCCGTCGCCTCTAGCAATGTGGGGAAGCCAACCCACCCACCTACAGCCACTAATTCAGCCGACGGTAGCTGAGACTTTAGCAGATGCCAGGTTAGAATTTCCCTTAACTGATTGTGGGGTAGTAGTGGGGTCTTCTCGTGGCTACCAAGCCGATTTAGAAGGACTGGCTAGGGACACTACAGACAGTTGTCTGGGATTATTCCCTGGTTTTCTGCATGGTCAACTAGCTGCTACGATCGCCGCTATAATTGGCTCTGAAGGTCCGGTATTGAGTCCTATGGCTGCTTGTGCGACCGGACTGTGGGCGATCGCTCAAGGATTTGAGTTACTTAAAACCCAACAATGTCAGCGCGTGATCGTTGGGGCACTCGAGGCTCCCATTACTCCCCTAAGTTTAATCGGATTTGCCAAAATGGGTGCTTTAGCCTCCCGGTCTGCTTACCCATTTTCTCGGCGGCGAGATGGTTTAGCCTTGGGAGAAGGCGCGGCGCTTTTGGTATTGGAGTCAGCAGAACTTGCCCATCGCCGCCATGGTAAGATTTATGGGAGTATTTTAGGCTTTGGTGTCACGGTGGATGCCTGCTATCATAATAAGCCTGATGGTGAGGGAAAAAGTGCGATCGCTGCTATTCAAAGAAGCCTTAATGACAGCCATCTTCATCCTACTGATATTGACTATATTCACGCCCACGGAACTGCTACCATTTTAAATGATAAACACGAAGCCTTTATTATTAATCAACTATTCCCCCATGGTGTAGCGGTGAGTTCCACCAAAGGCGCAACAGGTCACACTTTAGGCGCTTCTGGTGCTTTGGGGGTCGCCTTTTGTTTAAAGGCATTAGAACAGCAACTTTTACCGCCTTGTGTAGGGTTACAGGATTTAGAATTTCCCCTAGATGTAGTCACCACTCCCCGGTCAACGGTGGTCAATAATGTGCTGTGTTTAGGGTTTGGATTTGGGGGGCAAAATGTGGCGATCGCTTTAGGAAATCATCCTCCGAAAAAATAGACTTAATTATTGAAATTCACCACATGGATATCCAACCTAGGTAGATAAAAAAGTAGAGACAAAGTATGCCTTGCCTCTACTGTTAGTAGGTACACTTATTAAATTAAGTCACAGGCTTTCCAGTCCAACTAGGTATTTACTTGATGAATTTGAGCCTTATTTAGTTTAGCAAACCAATGGCAAAATTTCCATCAATACTAGACAGCACCAGACACTAGACAAACCTGAAGATATTATCATTTTGCAAACTGATATCAGTCAACCCTTGCAAGACTCCCACCAGTTCCCTGGGAGTTTCCGAGTTAGGCGGATTAACTTGGTAAATCGCCGTAGCATTAGCAAATCCCTGGGGTAAATCACCAATCTCGTAATTAGCTGGAGTTCCTGGCAGAATAATTAAGTCTTGATTCATCTGAAAATCAGCTACCACACTGTAGCCATCCCCAGGAACCAGGATAAAGGTATCATTACCCTCTCCTCCCCGCAGAGTATCAATCCCTCGCATTCCTCCGTACAAGACATCATTACCCTTATCGCCCCAGAGTTCATTATTACCAGCACCACCGATTAAGGTATCATTGCCCTGACCTCCGAAGAGGGTATCATTACCACCCTGTCCAAATAGGATATCATCATCCTTATTTCCAAACAGCACATCATTACCATTGCCACCCACAAGCGTATCATTACCCTGACCTCCAAACAGGGTATTATTACCAGCAGTTCCCTGAAGGAAGTCATTACCCTGAAAACCTAGCAAAGTTTCATCCGAAGCACTACCTAGAATAAAATCAGGATCATCCGTACCAAATAACTGATTTGGGAACTCTAAGGAAGCCTGAGTAATAAAGCCCAAATTCGCATCAGGAATGCCAGGTATAGGAGGTCTGACCGAATTGATATCAATGGGAGGTATAGTAGGCTGTTCGACTTCCGGCTGTTCGACTTCCGGCTGTTCGACTTCCGGCGGTTGAACTTGCGGCGGTTGAACTGGAGGTGGTGGAGGAGGAGCAACATCCAAATCCAGGTTAAGCACCGATACATCAGGCACATTGAGACCATCAAAGAGCGGATCGGAACTGACTGTAGGAGCTAAAATTATTTGATAGGGTTGATCTCCGTCAACACGGCCATCATCAGGAACCCCTGTCACAGTTACAGTTTGGGCTTGATTCCAATTAGCGGGAGTAAATACCAACTGATTAGGACTAACAACCCCTTCCTGTGGATTGGAACTACTAACCCCAATGGATACATTAGCAGTCGGTGGGCTATCCAGTACCACTGTAAATCTGTCGGTTTGTCCGTCTTCAGCAGTGACCAAGTTTGCTGTAGGTTCAACTGTCACTCCAGGAGTTGGGTTAACTGTAACCGTCACATTAGCCGTAGCTGTATCAGTTCCATCACTAACTGTGTAGACAAAACCAGCATTTCCGGTAAAATCAGCTTGCGGCGTAAAGATGACATTATCACCATCTAATCTTACTGTAGCATTTTCGGGATTGCTAACACCTGTAACAGTAAGAACATCCCCATCTGGGTCAGTATCATTAGCCAGTAAATCAGCAACCGCAATGGTCAACGCCTGATTTAAGAAACCACGAAATTCATCATCTTGAGGTTCTGGGGGATTGTTAGGCGGCACCGTATCCACCTCTTGAACAAAGGGTGCAGGAGCCACCAACAAGTTCCCTGCTGCGTCGGTAGCAGCTTCTGGGGCTACCTCCACAGTCAAATTCCCCTCAAAGTTGGGGCTAGGAGTTACCAACAGCGTATATTCACTAGAGCTAACTGTGGTTAACTCACCACGAGTGCCATTGGTGACAGTAATGTCATCAACAGTAAAGTCTGTGACCGCTTCCGAGAAAGTGAAGGTAAATACAACATCCCCCGTAGCAATATCCGCATCGCTAGTTATGTTGACCGTTAGTAATTCCGGGTCTGGGTCGTCGTCGGGTACAACTGGGGGATTATTGACCTGTACAGGGTCAACCGGAATCTCATTGTAATTTGGGTCATCACTGGTAGGATTTAGGGAGATTTGGAGTTGTCCTTCATCTCCTGCCTCTCTGGTGATGGTAACTGATTGCGGGATATCCCAGTTCTCAGCAGTAAAGTCTAATGAACCGGGATTAACAGTTACCAATGGTTCAGAAATGACAACCTCAAATTGTACTGGGGCTATAGGTTCACTGGTGAGAGATACCTCAAACTCAGCTGTTTCTCCCACTTGAGCGATAGTGAAGTCAGTAGGATTAATGGAAACTCCTGCTGTATCATTATCAATATTAGTGACCGACACAGTTTGGGCAGGTAACCCGCTAAAAGCTGGGTCTTGACTGATAGCAGGTCCGACAGTAATGGTAAACTCTTGGTCTCCATCATCAATATTGTCGTCTACCCCGGTGATGGTCACAGTTTGTGGGGTTTCCCAGTTTTCGGGATTAAATACCAATTCATTGACGGCAACAGTTCCCTCTGACTCGTCATTGCTGACTATGCTAAGAGTTACATCTGCTGTCGGTTCACTGTCAAGAACTACAGTAAACTCTGTTGTGCCACCTGCTTCAGTAGTTTCCAATCCTTGGAGGGGTTCAATAGTAAAACTACTTGGTGGAACCCTAGGTTCTAGTCTCAGCGATCGCGAGTCAAACTGAAATCCTGGTGCTATGTCGGTTGCGGAGAAGTTAATCGAAGTGCCATCAAAATCATTAACAGTATTAAAGGTTAAGCTGTATAGGGTGGCAGGCTGTGTGCCATCACCTGTCCATTGACCACCAAAATCAACCCATGAACCCTGGAGAGCCTTATTTGTTTCCGGATCACCATCGCGATTATCAGCGTCGTCTATTAGCGATTCTGAAGCACTGGGATCAACAGATAAGCCAGGGAATTGACCAGTTTGTAAAACATCAGCAACCTCGATCAATTGCAACTGGTTATCATTAAACAGGGTAAAAAAGCCAATTCCACTGACTTGTTCATTAAATGCTGAACCTTGTCCAGTGGCATCCTGAGTGTCATATATAATGAAAATGGTGAACTCTTCACCAGGTAATACAGTCAGAGATTCAAGGGGTTCTCCAAGAACTCCTGGTTCAGACCTTTGGTCGCTTGCGTATACAAATTGAATACCCATTTTTGCCTTTTCTCCTAATTATCTCACCTACATCACAATCGGTAGAATTATAGCGGTTAAGGATGCTAAATTCATATCCTTACTCATGGATAAAATATGACATCATCCTCATCTATCTGTACTAAATTTGAGACTCCCGCAGTTAATTGCTCAAGCCATATAACGGGGGATTATTGCCTTTTTCGTGCCTCTGAACTAGACCCCAAGATTACTCTTGAAACCCCCGTAATACTCACTCCACAAGCATTTTCATCTGGGTTTCTTCTCCCAGCTATGTTATGCCCGAACCCTAGTATCTAGGCGGTACTTTTTCCTCAAAAGTTCCACTCCAGTGCGTCAGCCATATCGGAGTTATGGTGGCCTTACCTAAGCTATTCGGTCTGACGTACCTTACGATTTTCGAGTTTCGAGTCAATAACCCTATACTTGTGCTATTTAACTTTCGAGGTACTGAGTTGGTTGGTTTTTTACAGCCCACATTACTGGTAACAGCCCTCGCGATTGTAGCACTAGAAAGACCACAATGGCAAGGTATAAAATTTGACGGGTTCGCCTGTCAAATCAGGAGTGGGAAAGGTGGACATCCTTTGAACACTCAAAGGACTGTAGGCTACTAAGCGTTTCCCAAAAAAGGATTCGCTTCCGGATGGTTTAGTTACTGGTCAAAATTCATCTCGTCGTTGAGCCTATCGGCTTAACGGGAGTCCTCTTTTGACCTTTAATATGGACCAAGGGTAGATGGTTCACGTAAACCTCTTGGGAGCGTGGAAGCCCCGTGTCTTTAGACCGGGGAGGAAACGCGACAGGGGGACTTTAGTC
>NZ_JBIMLI010000051.1:0-30898 GCF_051859755.1 Limnospira sp. | reverse complement strand
TTTATCCTCAACTCTTCTCGCTTCTTATACCATATTGCCCTAAAATATTAACCTAATTTGAGATTAAATCATGCTCTTTTTAGGAGGGTGACGGCGTAAGCGGCTATTCCTTCCTCTCGTCCTACGGGTCCGAGTTTTTCGTTGGTGGTGGCTTTGATGCCTACCTGGTCCGGTTCTAATTTTAGGACATTGGCGATGCGATCGCGCATTGTCGGGATATGGGGTTTGAGTTGGGGACGTTCAGCCACAATTACTGAGTCTATGTTACATAACTGCCAGCCTCGCTGTTGTATGAGGCTATGAACTTGTTCTAGTAAGACTAGGCTATCAGCACCCGCCCAGCGTTCATCTGTGGGGGGAAAGTAAACGCCGATATCTCCTAAACTTAGCGCCCCTAACATAGCATCCATGATGGCATGGGTGAGGACATCGGCATCGCTGTGACCGAGTAATCCTAGATGATGCTCAATTTTAACGCCGCCTAGTATTAGGGGACGGTTTTCGACTAGCTGGTGAATGTCGTATCCGTTTCCGATGCGAATGTCCATGGGGCCCTCTCTACTGCTACGGTTTTTATTATCGGCTAGTTTGTTGATTAGATGCGATCGCCCATCAGTCCCGCTAGAGGATAAACCCTTGATTTGACTCGGTTTCGGCGGTTGGCGAATTTTTTTTTCAGAAAAGCGTAAAGAAATGTTGCAAAGTTGGTGGTAAGTGTGTTAAGTTTTCTTTAGTTGAATCAAGCAAACCTATCTAGGAGTAACTCACAATGGAAAATCAAGGAACTAAATTTGGTTTCACCGAATTCGCGGAAACCTGGAACGGTCGCCTCGCTATGCTTGGTTTCGTCATCGGTGTTGGTACCGAGTTACTGACCGGCCAAGGTATTCTGTCTCAATTAGGCTTAATGTAGTTTTCCTCAAGTGACGGGGATCTATTTTTCCTAATTCTGGGGATTCGGCTCTATAATTAACTTCTAAGGATTCTGAGGCTATAGCTTCGGAATCCTTTAATTTTTGTGGTTTTTGGTATCAATGAAGCTCACCCCACCTGCCTTGGGCAGGTGGGGGTGTCAGTGCTAACCTGAGACTGTACGAGTCCACAGGTCACACAAACAAGCCCAGCTTCTAGGCGAGGAGCCCTCGAACGTTGGATCGAGGGCTCCTCGCTGTCCTTTCGGCGAGTGAGCTGAAGAATACCTCGTGCAGCAATATTGAGCGCCCCATTGAGGTCTGCATTGTATCGCTTGCCCGAGGAAAATTTAGCCAGGGCATAGTTGTTGGAGTCTCGCCCTTTCGACTCCACTACCGTCATAAGCCAACTTTTAGGTGGAGCCACGACATCAATGACCTTACCGCCTATCTCTTGCCACTTCATCTCCGTCAAATCTCGAATCATACCTTTAAGCCATCCATGAAAGCGTTGGCGAAGTAAGGAGCGCTTGCGCCCCCCCTTAGCTTTCCATCCTTTCAGGTTCTCAAAGACAATAGCATCGGCATTGAACTGTTGGGCAATCTGCACGATGCGCTTCGAGACAATCTGCCCAATTTGACGGTTGATATTACGGCATTTACGGTAGGTATGAGAGCAAAAGCCTTTCTGGAGACTTCCGCCATGTCCCATCGTTTGGCTGGCTCGTTTAGATACCGATTTCAGCCGCTTATCCCGACGGTCGCCGTTCCGCTGGACGCAGGTTCCAGCGGCTGCGGCGACTTCGTCTATGTCTCTGGCTGGGTGAATAAACTCCCGATAGGTTACAGTGCCGTCAAAATTCACGACTGCCACAGTAGCGGTGGTGTTGATACCCAGGTCAACACTTACAACTCGACCCTCTCCCTCCCGTTGAGGTGGATGACACTCAAATGGAACTGAGAGATGACAGGCTTTTTTCTGCTCATTGAAGATAAGGGACGGTGACAGCAGCTTGTTACTATCTACGGTATGCCGTTCTCGTAGGCTGGTTATCTCAATGGTAGTCCAGACCCAATCAGTTCCGTTAAATACCTTGATGTCGATGCGGTCATAGCCATGGAGTTTATAGCACTGACCCTTATACAGGGTCGGATAACAGCCACTGTTGGGATTGAGGACGGGAGGTTTGGCATCCCGACGTTGACGAGTTCCCGATTGCCATTCCCGATATCGGGTCATGTAGCTACTGACTTGGCCAGAGCGCGAAGACGATGGCAGCCCTTCGGTAGTAGCTGGGGAACTTGTAAAAGGTCTGGTCAAATTGCCGGTATTTGGGGTTAGGGTTCTTGGCGGTTTGGTGAATCAGTTTCTCAACGGCTAGAACCCGTTTTTGACTCGATAACCCTCCGATAGACGGCCAATGGGTTAAGAGAATTCCCATCAAATGCCGACAGACACCTAGGGAGACCTCAACCGTTTGGCTCAGAAGCACTCGCGCTGCTGCTGTCGGGTTAAGATTCCATCGGTCTGTACGGATGATTGATGTGGTTTGTGCCATCACGCGCTTGCTATCCCAAGGTTTGTCAGATCGGCGGCTCCTTGACCCCCACCTGCCGTTGGGCGAGGTGGGGGAATGCGTGGCTATTTTTGTTCAAACTCACCGCCTTAACTAGCTCTGACACCGCCCTCTAAGGCTTCCTTTTCCGTCTCAAAAATCTCAAACACAGAATCCATCATCGTCACTTCAAATACCAGTTTGGCTTCTGGGTGAACATTACAGATGCGGAAACTACCCTTAACTTTATCAGCATCTCGCATACCAGCCACTAGGGAGGTCAACCCGGAACTGTCGATAAAGTTCACCTGACCCAAATTCACGACCACATGACGACTCAGCTTAGATATACATTCTTGCAGTTTGAGACGAAACTGCCAGGCGGTGGTGATATCTAAGCGTCCTGTTGGTGCTAATACTATGACCTTAGTGCCATCCTGGGTCGTATGTTCCTTTTGATCGATATGAATCACTGACCGTCCCCTCTGAAATTCTTGATTTTGCGATGGTTGCTTCTTTGACTGTGACAGTCCCCGCCAAAACTGTGACGGGGATTTTCCTTGGTGATTTATACAGTAACCTGCTGGCTGCTGAGTATTCACCCAGTCACCATAATGGTTTTTCTAGGCAGCCTCAAGCCGAAAGAAAATGAAAGTTCTTGGAGCTATCAAAGACCCCATCCCTCAGAAAGTATAACCCCAACAGAGGCGCAAACCTTCCCAACCACAGCTCTTTGTTCACCAAGCGCGTTCTAGTCAGCATCAGGCCAATACCAGCCAAACTTGGGTCTAGCAACAGCATTGACCCTTGACCAAGAATACCATTGCAGTTATCAGATTCGCTGTTGTCCGGGGACTGAATCAAGATCAATTTCTGTCCTTTTCCCTCCATCTGGCAGTCAGTCCCCCCTAGCAAGTCCCATGAGACTTACGGTTGAACCTAGACCTGTGACTGAGGATCCGTCCAGTTAGACCAATCTTGAGGTTTCAAGAACGTCTCATAGAGTTCAGCTTCCGGCGTACCCGCTAATGGTTGATAACCATATTCCCATCTTACCAAAGGAGGTAAAGACATGAGAATCGACTCAGTGCGACCCTTGGTTTGCAACCCGAAAATTGTGCCTCGGTCGTAGACTAAATTAAATTCTACATATCTTCCTCGACGATAAAGCTGGAAGTTCCGTTCACGATCGCCATATTCTATAGAATTACGGCGCTCTACAATCGGACCGTATGAGGGTAAGAAAGATTTACCACAATCTTGGATAAAACTAAACAAGCCCTCCCAGTCCCGTGATTCCGGTGCGCCCATGCGATCGCTATAAGTCGCCGCCTCGCTTTCAGTCTCCTGCCCACGATACAGCAAACCCTCACCGCCTTGGTAATCAAAGAAAATGCCACCAATTCCCCTGGCTTCATTGCGGTGTGTCAGATGAAAATATTCATCACACCAGCGTTTAAACACCGGGTAATATTCGCTATGATGGCGATCGCAAGCCTCCTTTAACGTCTTATGGAAGTGAGCTGCATCTTCCGCAAACGGGTAGTAGGGAGTTAAATCCGCACCCCCACCAAACCACCACACCGGGCCCGCCTCGAAATAGCGATAATTCAGGTGAACAGTTGGCACATAGGGGTTACGGGGATGTAACACCATCGAAGTTCCCGTCGCATAAAATCCATTACCCGCCGCCTCTGGACGCTGGCTTAAAATCGACGGTGGCAAATTCTGGCCCCAAACCTCCGAAAAGTTAACTCCCCCTTGTTCAAACACATTACCTTCTCGGATCACCCTAGTCCGACCGCCACCCCCTTCCGGGCGCTCCCAAGCATCCTCTACAAAGGTTTTCGCCCCATCTAGTTTCTCTAATCCGGCGCAGATTTCATCCTGAATTTGTTTCATCCACTGACTCACGCGCTCCCGCGAGTCCGCCGGAGGGGGTGATTGAACTGTAGCCGTATCAGAAGCCGTCGAAACTGTCATCATCTAATTAAGCTCTTGTATGTTAATATTTTCGCACTTGATGAGCCACCAACTCACAGAAAGCGAAATTATTTCATCTTCCCCGCTTATGGATTCCTCAGTCAAGTTGTTTAACCCATAAGTCCATATAACTTAACAGTTAACTATGGAAATCTGCCCGGTGGGACTACCATTTGCCACTACCAGCAGTAACAACACCCTTTCCCAGTTAAGCTATTAGCAGTATTACCAGATAGCAACAGCCATATATCATGCCAGATAAGTTAGATGCCAGTTCCGTACTGGAAGTTTTAAGACCCGTTCAAGACCCCGAACTACAAAAGAGTTTGGTGGAATTGAATATGATCCGTAATGTGAAAATCACTGGCGGAGATGTCCGTTTTACCCTGGTTTTGACCACCCCCGCTTGTCCTCTGCGCGAGTTTATCGTCGAAGATTGTCAGAAGGCTGTTAAACAGCTTCCCGGAGTCGAAACCGTCGAAGTAGATGTCACGGCGGAAACTCCACAACAAAAATCTCTCCCAGACCGTCAGGGAATTAGCGGGGTGAAAAATATCTTCGCTATTTCTAGCGGTAAGGGTGGGGTTGGTAAAAGTACCGTTGCGGTTAATGTGGCCGTCGCTCTCGCCTCTACCGGCGCTAAGGTCGGTTTGATTGATGCTGATATCTATGGCCCCAATGACCCCACTATGTTGGGTCTGGCTGATACTCAGGTCATGGTTCAGCAAACTCCCGAAGGCGATCGCTTGGAACCCGCTTTTAACTATGGCGTTAAGTTGGTGTCCATGGCTTTTCTGATTGACCGCGATCAACCTGTCATTTGGCGCGGTCCTATGTTAAATGGCATTATCCGACAGTTTCTCTATCAGGTGTATTGGGGTGAGTTGGATTATCTCATTGTCGATATGCCGCCCGGAACCGGAGACGCTCAGTTAACCCTCGCACAAGCTGTTCCTATGTCTGGGGCGGTCATTGTTACTACTCCCCAAGAAGTCTCTCTGTTGGACTCCCGCAAAGGCTTAAAAATGTTTGAACAGTTGGGTGTGTCTATTTTGGGCATTGTCGAAAATATGAGCTATTTCGTCCCCCCAGATCTCCCCGATCGCAAATATGATATCTTTGGCACGGGCGGCGGTCAGAAAACTGCTGATGATTTGGGAGTACCACTATTGGGCGCTATTCCCCTGGAAATGCCTGTCCGACAAGGTGGGGATTCTGGGGTTCCTATTGTGGTCTCTCACCCCGACTCCGCCTCCGCTCAGGAGTTGACTGCGATCGCAAAAAAAATCGCCGCTAGGGTCTCGGTTATGGCTCTGGCTTAACTCTCTTCCCTTCCCGGCACCAGGGATAATTGACCTTCATCAATTCCTCTGGCTGCCTGGCTTGCTCATACCTCACTCAGTATCTGAGAAATTACACCATTCTTTTTGAGGATAATAAACACATGATTCTACCAGGTTCCGCCGTTCGCGTTATTAATGCTGATGATACCTACTATGAGTTTCAAGGACAAGTCCAAAGACTCGCTGACGGCAAAGCTGCCGTTTTATTTGAAGGCGGAAATTGGGATAAATTAGTCACTTTTAAACTCTCTGAACTAGAGGCGATCGACACTACCACTGGACGCAAAGGTAAGTAGTTTACATCCTCTCGCTAGAATTATGTTAAGTTTTGTAACGGCCCCGCCTCAGTGGGGTGGGGTGGGGTGGCTTTTTCCTGACCCCCGTGCTACTATATTATATAATGGGGATATTCGCAATTTCAAAATTTGTTAACAGATTACCATTATGCTATAAGAGTATGTCAATATCTTACCATGATTTTCCGCCGCCTGTCAACCCCCCAACCCATCTATAATTGATACCAAGATTTCCCTTTTCCCCCAAACCAAAATCATGTTAATTCCTCTAGTCTATGCGACCATAGTTTTTCCAACAGATGCGGGTGTAGTGGACGTGACCACCTATGGCGCTATTCCTAACGATGGAAAGGACGACACGGAGGCAATTCAACAGGCATTAAACGACCACCCAACCGGAAATCATATTTTCTACTTTCCTGATGGAGTGTATAACGTTAGCGGTCAAATTAGATATGCGGGAACCGAAAAACGGAACATTCTACAAGGTCAAAGCCGTGACGGAACCATTATTAAACTTGATGATAACTCCGGTTTAGATACATCAGTAATTTGGACAGGTTCCCCACCAGCGCAAAGATTTCGGAACAGTATTCGAGACCTGACCGTTGATATTGGTCGCGGTAATCCTAACGTTAATGGGATAGATTTTATTGCCAATAATCAGGGTTCAATTCGCAACGTTAAAATCATCTCAAGAGATGGTCAAGGGAGAATCGGCTTAAACCTTTCCATCGATGAAAATGGGCCCCTACTAGCTAAAGATATTCATGTAGTTGGATTTGATATCGGCATCCAAACCTGGAACCCTACAGCCAGTCAAACCCTGGAACATATTACCCTAGAAAACCAAAATCAGTACGGCTGGAAAAATTTTAATCAAAATGTTTTTGTCCGAGGCTTACAGAGTACCAATCAAGTGACAGCCATTTGGAATATGCCTGATGGTGGTAGTGTTTTTACGCTGATTGATTCTGTGTTAACTGGATTCGGTTCTGCTTCGGAATTGCCAGCGATTCATAACCAAAAAGCAATGTATGTTCGCCAATTGAGAACTTCGGGATATCAACAGGCAATTTGGCAGAATGATAAAGGTCGTGGTAATGCTTCTCAACCTGATGGTTATGTGAAGGAGTGGATAGCTAGGGGAGAGTTTCAGAGTCTTTTTGACAGTCCCCAAACTATGCTAAATCTGCCGATTAAAGAAACCCCAGAATTGCCTTGGCATGATTTATCAGAGTGGGTAAGTCCCCTGGCTTATGGGGGGAATCCTAATGATGGTATTGATGACACACAAGCGATACAAGCTGCTATTGATTCGGGAGGGAAAACTGTTTATCTTCCTAATGGGGTTTGGGATGTTAATGGCACTTTGGAATTAAGGGGTAATGTACAGCGGTTAATTGCTACGGAAGCTAGAATTGTTGGTGATGGTGTCATTAGAATTGGACAAGGAACATCCCCGACGGTGATTATCGAAAGAGTAGAGGCAGCTTCTATTTCTATTGTACATGAAAGCGATCGCACTTTGATTATTTCTAGTTCTCTTGTCAATAGCTATAGTAGTACCCAAGGAAACGGCGGAGATGTCTATATTGAAGACGTTGGCGGCGGTCCCTGGGTGTTTACTAATCAAAATGTGTGGATGCGTCAAATTAACCCGGAAATTACACATAGTCCTAGGATTACCAATGATGGCGGGTCTCTGTGGATTCTTGGATATAAAACCGAAGATGAGGGGACTTTGGTTAAAACCATTAATGGCGGGAAAACAGAAGTATTAGGCGGCTTGATTTTAAATGGCAGATTTGCAGATATTCCCGGATTTATTAACATTGATTCATCCCTGAGTTATGCTAATGTTGGGTTTCTCACTTTTAGTGGCGGTTCAATACCTATTGGAGTGGCAGAAACCCGTAATGGTGTCACCCTCATGACTGACCAACTACCACCCTACTACACTGGTTATCAGCAGCCAACATCCTCCCGTCAATCTGAAAATTTCCTAGTCAGTTGGTGGCGGTTTATACTCCGACTATTTGCTATGGTTTAATGGCGAGTTGGGGTAGGCAGTTTACGGTAAAATTAGACGACTTGACCTCAGTAACTCAGGATTAACAACGCCTGAAAACTACGGAAAAATTATTGGCAGGCATGGGGACGGTTTCCACCAATTCTAGGTGATAACCCTTGGCTAATTCTACCACATCATCAAGGTTTCTGACACCCCACTTGGGGTTAGAAGTTCGCAAATATTCATCAAAGGAAGCGTTACTAGGTGCGGTGTGTTTTCCACCGATTTTATAGGGTCCATAGAGATATAAAATTCCCCCTGTTTTCAAAATGCGATCGCTTCCCGCCATTAACCCTTCACAAGCCGACCAAGGCGAGATATGAATCAGGTTAATTGCTACAATAGCAGTGATGGGAAATTCCGATAATTCCAAAGGTAAATTATTCCCTTCGACTGACCAGGGGTTAGCTTCTACGTCTAACCCTAGGGGAGGGTAGAGATTATCTGAAGGGTAATGAGTTTGCCATGCTTTAATACTCTGTTGTAACAAAGGTTGCGGGTCGGAAGGTAGCCACCGCCTAGGTGAGAGACGGGGAGCAAAAAAAACCGCGTGTTGTCCTGTGCCGCTGGCTACTTCTAAGACGGTTCCCGTGGGTGGTAACACCCTTTTTAATACCTCTAAAATCGGTTGACGGTTTCTTTCCGTGGCTGGTGCATTTTGTCGCAAATCTTCGGAAAAATTCATGATTTAATCTGGTCATATATTTGAGATTTGGGCGGCTTTGATAAACCCGAATATTGAGAAATAAGTGATTATCTCCGCTACCCATATTATACATCTTTTGATGATGCTTGAATGTTAATTTTTACCCAATCTTTGAGATTGTTTAATCCAGGTTTGGATGACATCAATAGATGGACATATTTGGCGAGATTTAATGGTTCCTACATATAGCCGTAAAATCTGTTTATGTAGTTGTTGAATAGACATCTGAGAAAGTTGATTGACTGAACTTACGCCACTATGTAATAAGACACCACAATATTGATAACCAATACTGGGAACCCTGGCTAAGTCGGACATTGCTACCCATTTACTGATATTTCTGATGTTGATACCTAGTTGGTTGGATAAGGCGATTTTATGAGCATTATTACTCCCGCGCGCGAGAAGTTGCTGGGTGTTTTGAATACCACATTTATTCAGGAGTTTAATATTATCTGCATCTAACCCAGGTAGTTGAGAAATTTCCCAATAACAGGAGGTAATTTTTGGATGCTTAGTTGTGGGATGATTCATAATTAATTATTTGGATTCAGAATGGTTGTCCAGTCTCAAAGATTTAGCCATCAAAATATCAGGTTTTCCGATACCATTAGCATCGGGGACTACTCCCATAATCACAAAACCGCATTTATGATAAAACTCATAGGGATGGCGACCATGATTTTTTATATTAGCAATATGTTCCCAACAGTGGGGGTATAATTCGACACCAGATAGGGAGGTTAAATGATTTTCGTCATCGGTACCCAACCATAAAGTTAAGCCTCCTTGTAACCGCACATAATCCTCTAAATGAGCGACCAATTTTCGCCCTATTCCCAACCCTTGATAATCCCTTCTGACTACCAAAGGATGTAATTCCCAAACATGACCTTGATATTGACTAATCCCACCAATCCAGCCTAGAATATTATCATGGTCATCGACGGCGACCAGATTAACTCTACCGTCGCCAAAAGACTCCATAACCTCGGCTAAACCACGTTGATAAGTCGGCCAAGCATTCGGCCAATTTTCCCGAAATTCTGCGACTAATAAAGTAGCCGCCTGGTGGATATGATGTTGATTATTAGGACTGAGATTAATAATCCTCATCCTTAACCTTTGACCCCCGTAGCTGTATCTGTAGGGACAATATACCGTTGTACTATTAAAAATAGTAGTAACACAGGGGCAATAGAAATGACGGAACCGGCGGCGACTATCCGCCAATCGAGAGAGAAAGTTCCGGCTAGATTTGCTACCCCTAAAGGCATGGTATAATATTCTGGGCGATCGACTACAATTAAGGGCCACAGAAAATCACTCCAAGACCCGATAAAGACAAAAATGGCTAAAGTCATTAAGGCGGGACGGACTGAGGGTATCATAATATGCCACCAAATGCCTAATTCTGAACAGCCATCAATTCTGGCTGCTTCTTCTAACTCTTTGGGAACTCCCATAAATGCCTGTCGCAAGAGAAATATACCAAAAGCTGAGGCTAAGGATGGAAAAATAATGCCTAAATAAGTATTTCTTAATCCTAACTGTACGGCTAGAATATACAGGGGAATCATGACAATCTGAAAGGGTATCATGATGGTGGAAACGATCGCACTTAGGAGAAAATCGCGACCCCAAAAGTTTAATCGCGCCAAAGGATAGGCAGCCAAGGAACAAAATAGCAGATTTAATCCGACGGTTAAAACGGCGACGAGGGTACTATTAAATAAATAGCGACCAAAGGGATTAGTTTGCCAAACTCTGACAAAATTCCCGAAAGTAGGTTCCCGAGGAATAAACTGGGGGGGAACCTGAAAGATGTTTTCGGTAGGGGATTTAAAGGCAGTTCCCACCAACCAAAATAGGGGAAATAGCATAGCGATCGCTATAGCAATGAGTACCATATAAGTAGCGATCGCCCGATAATTTACGCGGCCACCAGAAGTTATTTTGACAACTCCCATATACCCTCCTCAGTACAAACCGCGGCCAAAGGCTGGTCCCAACTATCCCTAGGGAGAGTATCCACCCTGGCGGCCGCAAACACAATTCCCACGGTAGGAATTTTAGACCACTCAGACCGACTCAACATCCGGTCATAAAATCCTCCCCCATATCCTAACCGATAGCCACAGCCATCACAGGAAACGGACGGAACCAGGATTAAATCGACCTGAGACGGCTGCAAAACCGGTAAGCTGGGGTCTGGTTCCATTAAACCAAAAGACCCCCTTTGGCGGGCATTTTCCGGCCGCCAGTGATGCCAAATCAAAGACCCATCCACACAGCGAGGAAACCCCCAGACCTTTTCTGGGGAGACGTACCAGAGAGGACTCAAATCGGGTTCTTGGCGAAAACTAAAATAAGCCAAGATAGTCTTGGCTTGCTGAAATCGCCACCAACGGCGTAGATGGTCAGTAATGCGATCGCTATTTTGTCGCCAAACAGTCGTGGCTAGAGATTGGCGATCGCTTAACAAACGGCGGCGTAGTTGAGACTTACTCACAGATCAGGATTTTGTCGATACCAGTCAATAGTATTTTTCAGACCCTGGCGAAACTCGACCTCAGCCACAAACCCAAACCTTTCCTTAGCGCGATTTGTGTCTAAACAGCGGCGCGGTTGACCATTAGGCTTATCAGTTTCCCAGACAATTTCTCCCTGAAACTCCATCAACTCACAAATCAACTCTACCAGGTCCCGAATAGTAATTTCATAATTAGTCCCCAAATTCACCGGGTCTGGTTCGTCATAATGTTGGGTAGCCATGACAATTCCCCGCGCCGCATCAGTCGAGTAGAGAAACTCCCGACTAGGACTACCATCACCCCACACCGGAAGCTGTTTATCCCCCCGTTGTTGTGCTTCATAGACCTTACGCACCAAAGCCGGAATCACATGGGAACTTTTCGGGTTAAAATTATCCTCTGGGCCATAGAGATTCACCGGCAATAAGTAAATCCCATTAAACCCATACTGCTGTCGGTAGGCTTCCAATTGTACCAATAGCGCCTTTTTGGCTATCCCATAGGGGGCATTAGTTTCTTCTGGGTAGCCATTCCATAAGTCATCTTCCTGGAAGGGAACCGGGGTAAATTTAGGATAAGCGCAGATAGTCCCCACACAGACAAATTTCTTGACCCCTACTTGATAGGCTGAGTGAATCAACTGAGCCCCCATCATCAGGTTATCGTAGAACAACTCAGCGGGTTTTACCTGATTTAAGCCGATACCCCCCACATGGGCGGCCAAATGGATAATGATATCCTGACCTTTAGCGACTTGTTGACAGGCTTCTAAGTTTCGCAGGTCACAATTATGCGATCGCGGTACGGAAATATTTTCAGATTTAGCCCCCGCCTTCAGAAGCTGGTCAATCACCTGTTTTCCCAGAAAACCAGCCCCTCCCGTAACCAAAATCCGTTGGTCTTGTAAATCCAGAGTATTCATGTTATTTACCCGTCATTTAGTCTAAAAATTAATCAAAATGGTCTCCCTCTTCATGAGGTTCTTCCAATAGTGTTAGGTCACTATCAACCATCAGCTTTACCAATTCCTCAAAAGACACTAACGGCTTCCAACCCAAGACATTTTGGGCTTTAGTCGAATCCCCAATCAGCAATTCTACCTCAGCCGGGCGTAAATAGCGTTCATCAAATTTGACATAATCATGCCAATCCAAATTGACATAATTAAAAGCCACATCCAAAAACTCGCGAATTGAATGAGTTTCATTAGTTGCCAACACATAATCATCCGGTTGATCATGTTGCAACATCATCCACATTCCCCGCACATAATCCTTAGCATAACCCCAGTCCCGTTTTGCATCCAGATTACCCAGATAAAGTTCCTTCTGCATTCCCTTCACAATCCTGGCTACAGCGCGGGTAATTTTGCGGGTAACAAAAGTCGGACCACGGCGGGGACTTTCATGATTAAACAGGATACCATTACAGGCAAATAAACCGTAAGATTCCCGATAATTAACCGTTTGCCAGTGTCCGTAAACCTTCGCACAAGCATAGGGACTACGAGGGTAAAAAGGTGTAGTTTCTTTCTGGGGGATTTCCTGAACTTTCCCAAACATTTCCGAAGAACCTGCTTGATAAAACCGCACCTGAATCCCTGTGCGCTGCTGATAATCTCGAATAGCTTCTAATAGTCTTAATACCCCTAAACCCACCGTATCAACAGTATATTCTGGACAGTCAAAACTGACCCGCACATGGGATTGAGCCCCCAAATTATAAATTTCTACCGGCTTAACCTCTTCTAAGATACGACGCAGAGTAGTACCATCTGTTAAATCCCCATAGTGTAAGAATAACCGAGCATTAGGATTATGGGGGTCTTTGTAAATATGTTCAATGCGGTCTGTATTAAAACTAGAACTACGACGAATAATTCCGTGAACTTCGTAGCCTTTTTCTAATAGTAACTCACTCAGATATGAACCATCTTGACCTGTGATACCTGTGATTAACGCTGGTTTACTGTTTGACATCTGACTATTTTCCTTTCCATACGAATCAGCCCGCCCATGGCGGTTGTCTATACTCTATTATGCACCCTCATGATTATTCCCTAGTGGGGCAAGTTTGCCACTGGCACTCATTATAAAAAACCCGGTTACTTAGACAAGAACCATAAATATCTTAACTCAGAAACCGGGTAGGACACATAATTTCTGATGACTCACCCCTCCAGGTTAATAAGCACCATTATCCTTGGGAAAAATTACCACACCAATAGTTTTGATAATGATCCATAAGTCAATCCAGAAATTCTTGAAATTAACATAGTGCAAATCAATCTGAACTCGACGAGGATAGGGAATATCATTGCGTCCTGAGACTTGCCAGAGTCCAGTGATTCCCGGTCTGATGGTCAGAACCTTATCCATGTGACGACCATATTTATGTAATTCCTCGGCTACCAGGGGTCTAGGGCCTACTACACTCATATCACCTTTGAGAACATTCCAGAATTGGGGAAACTCATCAAGGCTAGTCACACGCAAGAATCTACCTATCCAGGTAATTCGAGGATCATGTTTAAGTTTAAACGTATCCTGAAACTCTTGGCGGAGATTAGGAGAGGTTTCCATGATCTCCATCAGCATCTCATCTGCATTACTAACCATGGTCCTGAATTTGATACAACCAAACCGTTGGCGATTTTTGCCGACTCTTTCCTGGACGTAAAACACGCTACCAGGGGAACTCAGGGCAATTAACAAGCTCAGTATCAAATAAACCGGAGAAAACAAAATCAGAACCGATAGGGAAAACACAATGTCAAATGAACGCTTAAAAAAATCTCCGTTCAGACTCTGTACCAGAGACAGGGTTCGTTGCTGACGCGGACGCACTAAGGGTACAAAGCCACGCCTTGTAAATGCACGTCGAAGTCCCCTACCGAAGATAAGTTGGCTATTGGCAGTCATCTTACTCCTTCAATTCACACCACACACAGTCATGATCATAAAGCCTTGAGACACTCAATAAGGATGATTGAGTATCTTGTACTCATATACTAAGATCCCAGATGGCAGGTCGTCACCGGGGAACCAGTCTGGACAATCCACCTAAATTAGGGCTTTTCAGCTTTTCTGGCTCTCTTAAATACTTTGGCATTTTAGCTGAAATTTTGGGAGTCCATTGTGTTCAAACACTTATCTACGAAATTAAGATAGTCCTCCCGAAACCGACTTTGATCAAATTGACTCGCATGAGTTCGGATAATTTCAGGATGAAATTGCCCATTGAGACTTTCAAAGACTTGGACTGTCTCCATTAAACCTGTTTCTGTTTGCGGCGTAAATAATAACCCTGTCCCGGAGTCGGGATATTTGCGAATATCTCGCACGGTTTCTGTCGCGCCTCCTACTCCTAATGCGATCGCAGGTGTTCCGCAAGCCATGGCTTCTACGATCGCCATTCCAAAGTCTTCGCAGGCGGCATAGACAAATGCTTTGGCTTTGGACATATATTCCCCTACTGCCTGATCACTTTGCCAACCTAAAAGCTGGATATTATCTTTGGCAATTTTCTTGATGCGATCGCATTCGGGACCTGTGCCAATTACTACCAGCGGATAACCCAATTCGTTAAAGGCTTTGACAATTAGGGAAATTTTCTTGTAACTCACCAGACGGCAAACGGTCAGATAAAAATCTTCTTTTTGGGCCTGAAATTTCATATTGTCCATCGCCACCGGGGGATAAATTACCTTCGCCTCACGACGGTAACATCGCCATATCCTCCGGGCTGTATGTTGAGAGTTAGCAATAAAATAATCAACCCGGTTGGCTGAAATCACATCCCATTGCCGTAGTTGGTGCAGCAACACACGGGTTAACATACCGGGGACTCCTGAGCCGACAGAGCTACCTCTGAGATAGTCAAAGGTGAGATCCCAAGCATAGCGCATAGGAGTGTGACAATAGCAAATATGCCTTTGTTGAGGCGTTGTAATCACTCCCTTGGCTACAGCATGGGATGAAGATAATATTACGTCATACTCCCGCAGGTCCAACTGTTCGATCGCTAACGGTAATAGCGGTAAATATTTCTGTACACCATTTCTCGCCCAGGGAAAGTCCTGTAAAAATGTGGTCCCAATCTTTCGCCCATATAGATAACTGTCAGGATTACTTGATTCAAAATCAATCAGCGCATAAACTTGGGCATCAATATGCTTGAGAATTTCTCGCACCACTAACTCTGACCCCCCTGTGGCTTTCGGTGTTAACCATTCATGGACCAGAGCATACTTCAACGACACAACAGATATCTAACCCCTAATGCCTTCAGAATTTACTATCTCACAGGGCGGAAATTAATTGTGAACTGTGTTAATTTTTTTTAACCAACCCCCCGACCCACACCCTGGACCCACACCCGTGGCTGTTGGAGAAATCACTTTCCACTGGGTCCCCCATAGCCGTTTCTTACGGTCTATTTAGTGGTAGCTTGGCGATTATTTAACATAGTGCGATCGCCTCTTTAATGGTATCATATCCAACTCATAATTTAACTACAATTAAGGCAGAATTATATCACTGGGAATTAATTTCCGCCATCAACTGATCTAAAAACTCCCGAACTTGGTTCAGCTTGCACATTCGATAATCCCAATGTCCGAATCGACCATCGCTGTTAACAGCTTTCACCCAGCGCAAAGCCGCCGCCTTTTTCTCCTCGGTTCCCTCGTAGATATAACCCTTGGTTTCCAGGATAACGTAGTGGGTGGCGGTAGTTTTCAGACGGATGATAAAATCCGGGTGGTAGTCGCGATCGCTGCCATCATAATAATAGGGAATAGTAAACCCTAGCCGTTCATTTTTCACGAAAGCCTCAGTAATTGGGTGAGTGTCGATGATGTAGGCGCTGGCTTGTTCCCATTGATCCGTATCTGCTACCACACAGTTGATATGGCAATGCTGGACACTGTAGACTTTCTTACTGGTCCAGAAATTGATATCATCGGTTGAGCCATTACCGCGATTAGCTTCATATTTGGGAATTTCTGGGGCTTCTCCTGCGTCAGTATCAGGGTAAATCGCACCGTTGAGATTTTCGATCACCCAACCATAATAGGGGGCTAACCAAACATCAACCAACTGACACGGCTTGACCACCTTGATTTTTTCGGTGAGGTAGCGATCGCAAATACCTCGCAGTTGAGGGAAGAGAACATGAGGCGGCGCTTCACAATTGGGATTTTGACAATAGGTTTTAGTCAAATCTGCGGCTAACTTAAATACTAACTCTTGCAGCCTTTTCCCTTGGCGGTAAGGATTGAGATCCAAACTTTTTAACTTACCTGGGCCACAAAGACTGGGGCGACCTTGATTATTGGGGAGAGTGGCTTTAATCTGCACCTCTGGTGCAATATTGAACGGGTCAATTGTCAATGGTGCGATCGCATCCCAATCCACAGTCACGCGATTTTGGATACCCTGACAGAAGCCTTCCACTCTGGGAAATTCGATGCGGTATTGTGTCTTTCCCGCGACCGAGTAAATATGGTGGCGTTTTTCAGGTTTCTTGAGTTTTCCCCCTTGGGGATTGGCTTTAAAGGGGACAACCTCAAAGGGAACCCCGAAGATATTAGCGGTTTCCTCGGCAAATTTACCGTCTTCGGTGAGTTCATAGCTACGTCGCCGCAAACCTCTCCCCACCACTTGCTCACAGAGTAACTGAGACTGAAAGGGTCGGATACCGATGATGTGGGTCACAGTCCGAGAATCCCAGCCTTCTGTCAGCATTCCCACTGAAATGATACAGCGGATATCCCGACCTGGTGGATGAAGCGATCGCCCTAATTTCATAGCCAGGTCATAGAAATCTTCCGGGTAGATAGGTCTTCCTTGGTCATCACAGGGCCAGTTAACCTGACCCACTGTATCCAGGGTAAAGCGCATCCATTTCGAGTCATCGGATCTGCTGTTCCCGGACTCCAACTCTTCCACCACTTTGGAGTCTACGCGAATGGTATTGGTTTCGGTTTCACTATTGCGAAGGGATGCCAAACCTAATGAGGGGATGTAACCTGGTTTAATATCCTCAGCAATCCATTCATAGAGGACCTTGGCAATTTTGGTATTTTTGCAGACGATGATAAAAACTGGCGGTCTGGGGTCATCGGGGTTTTCTGCCCACAGTTTACGGGTGTTTTCCCAATTCCCACCTAAGATGATAATAGGGTGTTGAGTATGTTTTAGTACAGCTTCCGGTTTCGGTGCGCTGCCTTTTTTACCCCGTTCTGTTGGGGTCATTTGGTTGGTAATCCATTTCCAAATGTTAAAATAGGCTAGTTCTGCCATTTGAGCCCCGGTGGTATCTCGCGCGGGAAGCTGGGGGATTTTCACTAACCCCGATTCAATGGCATCCATCAAGCTAAAGTCACTGACTACCCAAGGAAACGGTTTATTACTATCTTTTCCAGCGGCTTGTAAATAGTACGGGGTAGCCGATAAATCTACGCACAGATTCACCGTCCGGTATTTGTGGATGCGATCGAGTCCTTCCACCCAGATAGTCGCTTCCTTTTGGCTGTAGTCGGTTAGTTCCTCATCCTCATCTTGGTCTGATTCAGCTTGTGCGATGCGGTAGGCGTGATGTGCTTCATCATTGAGAACTAGGATGCGTTTTTTGTTCCCAATTTCAGCGGTCAGTATGCGCCGAATCCAAGCCGCGTCACTTTCCAAGTAGCGGGTTTGTTCAACTTTCACAGTTTTGAGATTTCCTTGGCGATCGCGGTCTTCCTCCAAAACTTTAATCTGTCCCAGGTGTTGCTGTTGTTCCAACTTTTCCAGGGTCAGGTAGCGGGTCCCTCGCATGGTGTCATTTTTTGCGCCAATCTTAATGGCTTCTGTGGTAGTAACCGGAACTCCCACTTTCACCACTTTGGCTGACTCATTCCCTGGGGTGGGAGGCGATCGCTTTTCAAAAATATGCCAATTAGTCACCAACACTTTCCCCCGTCTCAGTTTATCCATCAGGTGAGGGGGAACCAAGTCTCGCATTCTGTACAAGCTGGCTTCCCCATTCGCCGGGTTTAATTCTTCTAAGCGTCTCTTGATAGTCACGTTGGGACAGACAATCAACACCACATCAGAGAATTTGGGATTTTGGCGATCGCTCACTTTATTGAGAATTGACCACGCCGCCAACATCCCCATTACCGTCGTTTTTCCCGAACCCGTAGCCATTTTGCAAGCGTAGCGGGTGAAGGTTTTGAGAGTTACATCAGCAGGTGAGTCAATGGGAACATCAATTCCTTGCTTTAAATCTCCTCTGGCTTCCGTTAGGAAAATAATTGTTTCCGTCGCTTCCATTTGTGTAAAAAATAGACGGTGTTCTCTCCCTTCTCGCTGCCAGTAATTCAGCAAGTCTAAAGTAGTCCGGGTTACGCCGGGATAACCGAGCGATCGCCATTCTTTGACCCTTTCCCTCAGTTGGTTAACCAGCGTCATTTCATACCCCGGATAAAACTCTTCCACCGGGGATGGTTTCAGAACCTCCCCCAAATCCCAATCTACATTACCTTCTAGTGGTGGATAAGCGATCGCTGGACGACGACCCTTAATCAGTTCCGGTTCATAGCCATCTCGGATAAACCAATAGTGGGACGGTTCATCAAACGGCGAATTAAGGATTGGTTCGTTTACTTCGTAGGTCATCGTTATAATTCTCCATTTATTTAAACTAAATATTTTTGATAAATTCTATAATCTGTTGAAAAGCCTCATCCTCCAATTTAATATATCCAGATTCTACCGCCTCTCCCAATCTTTTACCTGGGTTAACTTGACTCGCCAGCCAAGCATGAATTTTAGCTTTTGCCAAATTTTTAGGAGTTCTTTCGCAACGATTATATATACATTCCAGAAAATCATCAACACATTGAATTTCGTTGGCTGCTATTGATTTTAAGCAGAGGTCTTCCAACATTCCCGGAGAACCATTATCTGGCATAATAAACTGAGTAATCTTGACAGTACCCGCCGCACTAAAATTTGAGTTAGAGATGAAATTATCTATACTTTCTGATGCGGATTTAAACGATTCATCTGCATCTCGAGTAATTCCCAGAGATTGCAATTGTTGATAGCCAGGAATTAAATGTAAACTTTTCAAAAATTTTCCCAGATTGCCTTTTCCCTCATAAGACTCTACTTGAATATCCTCAATTTTCAGGGATTTTATTAGCCTAGAAAAAACAATCTTTTCTTCAATCCCTTCACCGATAATCAGTTTTGGCTTATCAATCCTTATCGGTTTCCTCATTATCTCATCTCCAAGTTCAAAGCGATAGAAGTTTCAATATTTTCTTGTTCATAAATCGCAGCTTGAATAAAATTAGTTTCCGGTTTTCTTTCCAGTCGAAAATATCGAAAGTCATAGCTTGCTAAATTCTCAAAGGCTTCGTGAGCATAATCAATACATTCCTGGCTATGAGTTGTGGCAAAAATTTGGGTGTTAAATCTCTCGCTGGCTGCCGCTATTGATTCCCAGATTTTAGCCATTACCGAATAGTGTATGCCATTTTCTATTTCGTCGATTAAAACCGTCCCTCCTGAAGCATTCATGATAGATAAAACCATCGATAATAACCGACTCATACCCTCTCCCATTAACGAAACAGGAATTAAATAATTCCCTCCGATATCACCATTAATCATAGGGACTCCCCCTGTCACCAACACAGATAAGCGTTTTAGTCGTGGTTCTAATATCTTCAGTATTTCGACAATTTCATCCTGCTTATTTTGAGCCTCCAAAAAGCTAAATCTTTCCGCGTCTTCAGTTGGGGAAATTCGCAGGCGACTACTAATAAAATAGCTGGGGGGAAAAGTGGGAATTTCTAAGTCTTCCGGTGATTCATCTTGGTTGACTATACCTAAACGTGGCGTGTCAGGTTCTTCGTTGTCTGGTGCTAAAAACATGGTAAATTGTAAAGGTTTTTGGTCTCCAATTTTGAACTCTAATTTCAAATCTTTAAGGGTTTTGCGTCGGTTAGAACTCAAAGTCAGGGGAAATAGTCTGGGACTCGCCGCTTTTTCTAGGCTTAATTTCAGTTCGCTTTTAATGTCTTGTTCATCGATAACTTGGATTTTAATTGCTTTATTGGCTTTTTTTTGGTAGAATAACCATTCACATATTTCTTCTACGTCAAAAGTCCTGGGACTAAAAACTCCCCTATCAAAGTTTAGCTTCAAGGGAATTTCCATAGAACCCAAGCTGGTCATTAAATAAATGGCTTCCAATAAAGCAGTTTTGCCAATATTGTTCATTCCCCCAATTAAGTTGACTCGCTCTATTTGGCTAATAGTCAAGTCTTCAAAACATCTAAAGTTTTTGACTGTGATACTTTTAAACATAATGGAAAACTCATATCTACTTCGATACAATTTCAATTTTTTATGCTGAGAATTATTCGTTAATTGTTAACTCATCTACTCTCACAATTAAATCTTCTCAGTAACTAACAATTCATTGCCTCGGTCATCAATCACCTTAACCGCAATTTCTTTATACTCCCCCGGTTCAAACGGTGCGCTTTTGGTTCCCGCCAAATGTTCCCAAACTTCATCATCATAGGTTCCTTTTAGTGCTTTTTTAATACCCTCCCAAGCACTGGTGCGGGGGAAGAAGGCTTGATTAACGTGGAAACATAGACCATTATAGTCCGTGTCGAGAAACCATGCGGGGACATTTTTTCCGGGTTGTGATTCCACCTCCATTGTGGTGGGGTCGAAAACATCCAAGCCTAGTAACTCTACTTGATATTTTCCATCCTCCGTCCTGTGTACTTTAATTTCAGGGAGTCCACAAACACTAAAGATTTGAGAACTTTTCATGTGTTTGAGTAAGTCCCCCATCAATAAATCAGGGGTGGCTTGAATATAAGTAGCCGGAATACTCATGGTGTCTTTGCAGTGTTCCACAAACTGACGCGCGATCGCTGAAATAGCAAAGCCAATCACAAATAAATGAGCATACTTTTTCGAGTGTGCTTCCCTCGCGGCTTCAAATACTGTCCGTTCCGCGATCGCTCCATTTTCTGGCCCAAACAGGAAGGCGATCGCTTTCTCAGTTTCACCGGTTTCCGCAATTTCTAAATCCCTTGCTTGAGTCATCGCTTCTGCTGATAAATTTCGCGATCGCGCCGTTTCCCGAACTTGATAGAGCCTAATGGTGCGATTTTGGGGAAGGTGCAATATCGGAGACTTTCTGAGAATTTCCAGCATTCGCTGTTCATAAGACCTATGATTTTCAATCACCACGGCTTCTGTTTCCGGTTCCTCTTGGTTTTCCATATCCACCGGAGGCGGGATGGTTCCCTCAATGGTAAACGGACTACACACCCGCACAATACTGTTATCTACTTCGGGACGGTCTACTAAAATTTCCTCGGTGGAAGGCTCATCATTAGCAATACTCTTGAGGGTAATATGCGGCACAATTCCCCCCACTTCTTCCCCTTTCTTGTTCTGCTTCCGTTTATACACAAACCCACCACTGGGGGAATTACCGTCTTTTAGTTCATACCACGGGAAAGTTGCGGTTAATAGTCTCTGTCTTGCTAAGGCTAACGGAACTCTACTCACATCACAAGTTATCCACCTTCTCCCCCACTGTTCCGCTACATAAGCAGTCGTCCCACTTCCGCAGGTTATATCTAGTACAATATCGCCGGGGTCTGTGGTCATAAGTAGACAGCGTTCTATAATTTTCGGTTGTGTTTCGACTACATATTGTTTACTCATAGCTGGTCTAGTATCAGACCAGATATTTCTTAAAGGCTGTAAGGAAAAATCAGAATAATATTGAACGAAATATGGTAAGGAACCAATCCGAATTAATCTATGATTTGCTATTAATTTTTGCATACCATTTTTATGAGTACGCCAACTTTTAGTAGATGTTTTATAATTAAGCCCATCGAATTCAAATTCATAAATACAGCTAGGCGCATATCCTGATGAGAAGAGAACGCCTCTGGAAAATATTTTATAACCGCTTGGAATATTTTGGGGCTTTAATCTTTCTTCCGTAGTCATTTTTCGCCTTTCGCCATTTGGTTCTTCTATCCATGTAAATTCCGTACCTTCACCAAAATCTTTCTGCTCAAATACTTGCTTGAATTTTACTTTTTCTTTATCTTTGGCATACCATAATAAATAATCACAAACAGACGGTAAACGTTTTGCCCCTAAAGGGCTAGATGTTTTATAACTAATAAATGAAAAGAAATTCTCCGCCCCAAAAACCTCATCCATCAATTCCCGAACATGATGAACATTCTCATCAGAAATCTGGACAAAAACACTGCCACTCTCAGTTAATAATTCCCGCGCCAATAATAACCTATCTCTTAAATAAGATAAATAGCTATGTAACCCCAATTCCCAAGTATCGCGGTAGGCTTTAACCATCTCCGGTTCGCGGGTAAAGTGTTCATCCTCGTTGTGTTTAACATCCCGTTTTTTCACAAAAGGCTGAAAATTCGAGCCAAACTTCACCCCATAAGGCGGGTCCATATAAATCATCTGTACTTTCCCCGCCATGCCTTCATATTGTACCAGAGAATTCATAGTGATTAAAGAATCCCCCAAAATCATGCGATTAACCCAATTTCCTTGGTATTCGTAAGCCCTCAGAATTTGGTCAGTAATCGACCATTCCGGGTCATTAAATAGGTCGAAAAGATTAAGTTGATTATCCCCCTTTTGATGAGATTTGAGAGTTTCAATAATCGCCCTAGTCGAAAGTCTTTCATGCACAAATAGTGGCAATGTTGGCACTTCCAAACTGCTGCGTTCTGCTTTTCCAGACCAATTAAGGAAAGGTTCCCCCATAGACTTCAACTCAAGCGCGGCGGCTTGTGCTTCTTCCAAACTGGTAGCATTGAGAATTTTAGTAATTAAAGCCTCCGCTTTTTCCCTGGCTGGGTTTTCATCCCAATTTAACTCCGGTGCGAGGGAAGAATCATAGCGATAGGTAACGGGAGGTTTAGGCTTCTGAAATTGTGATTCTGTGCCAATATCCGGTCGTTGGGGATGTTGTTTATTGTGGGTGTAGTCCTGAACTTCTTTCAGCTTTTTGGGAGTGTTTTTTCTAGGCATAATTACTCCAGGGGTCTAGTCTGGTAGATAGCAGTTGAGCGAACCCAATCCTCTCTCAGACAGTATACACTCTCCGCTGACATCATAAATATAAAGATTTTCCCATCATTATTCCCCGTCAAAAACCAGGAATTTTAAGATTAATTTAACAATTGCTGAAACCGACCAATCAAAGCCTGTCAATTGTCAATCCCCAACCCCCAAGAAATCCCCACCACAAAGCGATCGCACCTATTGGGACAGCCATATCATTATGCGATCGCTTCTGAGATTTGACCATGAACCGAAATTAAACTCTGATCAAAAACCACAGAAGTCATTAACTATTATGGCTAACAATTAGACAAGTTTAACCGTCACTTAATAGCTACTTTAGCTTGTCCGATTTCACAAGTCATTCCTTGACGACACCAACCCGCCCCTATTATATCATTGAACATCACATCTACATCAACTACAGAAACTTTAAATTCCGCATTTGGGGGCGCACTGAGGCTAAATCTGCATAGATAAGAATTGGAACAGTTAGGGTTCTTAATACTGTCAGGTGTAGAACCATCAGGAATACAAACAGTTCCCAATCTTTGATTAGACAAACAAATTGCCAAATCCGGGGCTCCATTTAATACATCCCAAGACTCATTGTTATATTTGCTCTGTTCCACTGCAACATCAACGGTTATTATATCAGCATGAGACGGTTCAGGAAAGCCGAATACAATTAAAACTAGCAGGACTAGACATAACACATAACTCCTGAACAAATTACGGAAATCCCAGGGTTGATAAATCCCTTTATTTCCTAGTAATTTGGCTAGTGGCGGCCGATATTTAAGGTTAATTTGATGCAGTGTATACATGGAATTTCACCGATTTATAGTTAGTGTTACTATCATTCTGCCAGCACAACCCGCCACTGACAGCATACCCCCTATTGGAGAGGGTAGCTAATCGCGGAACGGCTGTACAAGACGCGAACCAAATCCTCTGTCAGACAGTATACACTCTCGGCTGACATCATAAATATAAATATTTTCCCATCATTATTCCCGGTCAAAAACCAGGAATTTTAAGATTAATTTAACAATTGCTGAAACCGACCAATCACAGCCTGTCAATTGTCAATCCCCAACCCCCAAGAAATCCCCACCCCAAAGCGATCGCTCCTTTATTCTCCTTCCCCATAGCCGTTTCTCACCCTCTAGTTAGTGGTAGCTTGGCGATTATTTAAAAGGTGCGATCGCTCCTATATGCTACTTGATTAATCATGTAATACATCCCACGCAGTCCCTCTCCCACCTGGGGAGAGGTATTGAGGCTTAGGGTAATATTTTCAGCCAATTCTCAACAACCTGTCATCTCCAATTCCACCTCAATTAATCGCGTTTTTTCGGGTTACTTTTACTCATTTCTTGACTCAAAGATTCTAAACTCAAAAATTCATCATTATCATCGATTTTTGATGATGATTTATTTTCCGCCTGTTCAAAACTGCTCAAGATATCATCAAGAGTTACATCAGAATCACCCCATTCCGTCAAAGGATTATCTGATACAGTTGCCGATTTTTCGGGTTTACCCGCCGAATTAGAAGCAGCAGAACGCGATGTTTTAACACTCGAATTTAGCTCGCCAAACAAGTTATCAAAAGTAATCATTTCCTCCTCAGAAGGCATAGAAATCGGTTGATAATCCTCCCCGGAATCTTCAGCTAAGATATCTTCAGCTAAGATATCTTCAATCTCATTAGATTCCGGGCTCTCTAACCTAGCCAATTCTGCCTCTAATTGTTCCAGGGTACTCTTATCAACTAACAGCCGAGAATCCATCGATTCATCATCATCGCTACCATCATCAACACCCGGAAGCAAATTCTCATCAGGAGAAGCATAGATAAACTGTTCATCCTCCTTTAAATTGGGTTCTTCAAAGATATTACTAAAATCTTCAAAAGTATCCTGACTAGCAGATGGAGAAGCCTTTTGATTGGGCGTGTCTCTATTCATCTCTACTGGCTGATTTTGATTGATATTTTCGCTCAAAATATCGTCATCCTCCCAGAGAAGTTCCTGAGCATCATCTGGCTGTAAACTTCCGTATAAATCTAATTCTTCCGACACAGAGAAGCCATCAAACGGGTCTGACTGGCTACCATTTCCACCCCCCGCAGAAGATACATTTCTCCGAGTTTCTCTCGCCACTGGTAGCTCTTCCTCTGGGGTATCCTTAAACAAATCTTGAGTATCCAACCTCAGATCTTCCTCATCAGGTTCTGATTCTGATAAATCTGTAGATGTCTCTGTAGATGTCTCTGAGGTATCCCCAAATAAATCCTCAGCATCCCAACCCCCATCATCTACCGATTCAGGAGAGATATCAGCAGCAGTTTCCGCCACTATATCATCACTATCATCAGCCTCATCATCACCGAATAAATCAGCACCCCAATTCCCCTCATCTACGGGTTCAGGGGGGATATCAGCAGCAGTTTCCGCGACTATATCCTCTTTTGGTTCCGGTCGTGGTTTTGATTCGATGGGAGTTTCGGAAACTCTAGTGGGTAAGGGAAGTTCCACCCCCGCAAAAGGAAAGAAATCATCGTGATCGGGAACAGAAGATATCTCTGGAGACGGTTGAGTTTCGGGAGTCATAACCACCCCCTGCTGACCGATCGCATTAGGTTTAAGCGGGGGAGTACCCTGTCTAGGTTGTAGGTCAAGCAGTTGTATAGAAGATTGAAGTTCAGAGGTTGTAGCCTGACTCAACTGCTGGGTGAGATAATTAATCCAAGCCGAAAGAATCACCTCTCCCTGTTGTCCCAAACCGTGCATTTTCTCAATATTTTGGGACAGAGATTCCTGATAAGTTTGTAAATTGCTTTGTAGGGCTTCAAAAATGACACTTAAACTAGAATCAAGGGTCATCAGCATCTGATCAGACTGAGCCTGTAGAGTCCGCATTTGTTCCAGTCGTTGGGCTGGAGTGAGTCGGGGTAACATCTTAGAAGTTTCCAACTCCTCCGCATAGTCCCCACCAGCATCAGAAAAAACCCGAACATCGCGGCTACTGTTTGCGCCTTCACCTCCCCGACGACCCAAAGCCGTAGTGGACTCACTGGGGGTAGTCTGAACAGTATCCCCCAACAGCAGGGCGTTAATAACCTGTTCCTCCAGGTTACTGAGGGTTTCGCTAACACTCTCAGTGAGACTTTCCTGAAGACGATTCATCAATTCTTGCAGAAACTCTGTAATAATTTGCTGCTGGTCGTGGGATTGGTCAACGGAGAGCAGATTTTCCTGTCGCCGCAGTTCTAAAGCTCTGATATCCTGTAATAGCAGTTGTCGCTCATGGCGTAACTCTTCTACCTCAGACTTTAGCAAAGCCGAAAGTCGCGATCGCAAATAACCCATTTCTTCCCGCAAGGCTTGCCAAAAATTCTGCTGTTGGGACTCCGAAAGAGATGATGGGTCAGCGGAACCTGTAGATCTCAGGGACAATGAAGAGTCATCAATATCTTGTTGAAGAGATACGAGATAATTCCGAACACGCTGCAACACTTGACGGGCGCGGGTCACGGTTTCCCCAAAAGCCACCCAAGGTAGCCTGGGGCTGGGTTGACTCAGTACCTCGTCAATTTCAGCAATAAGAGTCTGAATTTGATCCTGATGAGAAGTCAAGGGAGGGACCTCAATTTACTAGCGTTTGACGAGAAAATTTAACCGGGATATCAATATATTTTGAGTTTCAATAGTCCAGATTTAACCTTTAAAATAGTGTTGTTAGGAGTAGGCGTAGCTCGATGCTTGGCCCAAAGTTGGGGGGACCACCCCCAGCTCACATCTGTGAGTTAACATCCAATTTAGGTTAATTTTGGTAGGATACAGTGATTTTGACTCTATATCCCTTTAAAATGATAACCTGCCTGTGCCAATCTAGTTCTCAACTCATCCCTGGTTAGTCTACTGTGTAGGCTGATGCCCTCAATTATAATCAAAGCCAATCTCGGATTACATCCGTAGTCAAACCTTAGCTATTGTAGTTAAGTACAACGAAACTCCACAATAATAGTGGTATCGTTTGACTAAAGTTGGCTCTGTGAATGGTGACAGTCAATTGTCTATTGGACAACTCCTGCTAACTAGCCACGGATAAGCGCTAATTTCAAACATCATAGCCCAATGGAAGATCGGTACTTCTCCCGCGAGTCACAATCAGATATCACCCGGATGATTCTCTCGACTGCCTTTTTTGAGGGTTTACCCGACGAGGTAGCCGAAAGAGCCACCTCTCATGTGGTGGGTCGAAGCCACCCCCCCAATCAAGTGATTTTGCTGGAGAATGATTGGGGTAGCTCAGTATATTTTATCTTAGATGGTTGGGTCAAAATTAGGACCTACAACCTTGATGGTAAGGAAGTTACACTCAATATTTTGGGGAAAGGTGAATTATTTGGAGAAATGGCAGCCCTTGATGAGGTCCCCCGATCCACAGATGTAATTACCCTCGCCCCAACCATGATTGGCAATATGCCAGCTCAGGATTTTGTCCAACTGATTAACACGGAACCATTGGCAGGTATTAGGTTGGCTCAGTTAATGGGCCGCCGTCTGCGTCAGGTTAATCGGCGGTTACGGTTGCGTGAGTCAGATAGTGCTTCACGAGTGGCAGATATTTTGTTGTTTTTGGCAGAGGGACAAGGTAAAACCACAGAATCAGGAACGACAATTCCTAATTTACCCCACCGAGAACTCAGCAGTTTGAGCGGACTAGCTCGCGAAACTGTGACTAGGGTACTCAGTAAACTGGAGAAAAAGGGATTAATTCATCGCGATCGCGATCTTCTCAGCATTCCCGATGTTCATGCCCTAGAGAGGATGTTGGTTTAACATGGGTTAGCGGTCTTGGTGCTACCATGGCCTCGCCTAACCTCGTTCCTGACCTAAGATAGCATGAGTGATTTTTCTAACCATAGCCCCCAACCATCTCCTAAACCATCGGACAGTTTCCCTTCTGTCTCCCCCCTCGTCATGGTGGAAACTGCCTTTCTGGCATCCACGGCTAGTTTGATTTGGTTTATCAACTACTACTTTCCTCTCGGTCCTCTGTTGCGAGTCTTTTTTCCCCTACCTATTGCTTTGCTGTATTTGCGCTGGGATCGACGGGCGGCGATTATGGGTGCTGTAACCTCTGGGTTACTTTTGACAGTTTTAATGGGTCCTACACGCAGCATTCTCTATGTGATCCCCTATGGTTGGATGGCTGTGGTTTTGGGCGGCTTGTGGAAACGAGGAGCCAAATGGCCGGTTACTGTGGCGATCGCCTCCTTAATTGGCGCTATTGGCTTCTTTTTCCGTTACTGGCTGCTGTCAATTCTCTTGGGTCGGGATTTGTGGGTTTATGCGACTACCCAAATTGCACAACTGCTAGAGTCTATCTTTATTCGTTTGGGGATACTTGCACCCCCAAGTTTACTATTTATTCAGATTGTGGCTGTATTGATGGTTTTGGCTAATAATATCGTTTATCTGTTTTTGGTGCATTTGGTGTCTCTGTTGATGCTCGATCGCCTTAAAAGTCCTATTCCCCGCCCCCCCCGTTGGGTACAGATTTTGCTCGACTATGAGGAATAATGGCAGTCCGAATTTATACACAGCCCCGTAATGGTCAGGCTTGGTTAAGCCAATATCGACACCAAAAGCCCATTTTTGCCTGTGTTTTGGGATTTACGGAAACGGGTTTAATTCCCGGAATTTCCGCCGCTGGCGCTACACCTGCCGATCGCCGCCGCACTTATCTCGCAGACGCTGAATTTCTGGTCACAGGTCCTGTGCCATCTCCCCGTTATCCTTTACCGCCTTTGGTGGCTGGTGCTTCCCCCGTCCTGATTTCGCGGGCTGTAGTGGCGGCGCTGAATATCCCGATTAACTTATTTAATGCTGGGGTTCCGGTAATTCCTTGTGTACCAACTATCGACCTGGGAGGAGTCCCGGCTAAGTGTCTCAGTTCCGGCGCTGCTTTGAACTCTACCATAGTTCAACATCTATTTGAGTCGGGGTTGGCTTGGGGCGATCGCATTGCTGCTATGGCTCATGATAGTTATGTGATCATCGGAGAATGTGTCGTCGGGGGAACTACCACCGCCCTGGCTGTGTTGATGGGTTTGGGAATTCCCGCCGCCGGAAAAGTTAACAGTAGCCACCCCCAGTGTAACCATGACCAAAAATTAGCCATAGTTACCGCCGGACTCCGGGCGGCTCAAATTACCCCAGGTCAAGTCGATCCCCTGACACTGGTTGCTGCTGTTGGCGACCCTATGCAAATTGCGGTTGCTGCTATGACTATTGCTGCTAGTCGCCGGGTAGGGGTTCTTTTGGCGGGGGGAACCCAAATGCTGGCTGTTTATGCTTTGGCTGAGGCGATCGCTTCTGCTAAAAATCTTTCCTGGTGTCCGGGACGGGTCGCTGTTGGTACTACTCGCTGGGTTGCAGAAGATACTACAGGGGATACTGTCGGACTCGCTAAGGCGATCGGTCCGGTTCCCCTATTGGCAACCCAACTTGATTTTACCCATTCCCATTACCCCCAACTACAAGCATTTGAGCAAGGATATGTTAAAGAGGGTGTCGGAGCCGGAGGATGTGCGATCGCTTCCTATCTGTGCAGTCAGTGGACATTAAGCCAGTTACTGACACAAATTGAACAGCTTGCTCACCATCTGTGACCCCTCTCCCTTCAAGCGCGCACCCGCTTAGACAATAACTGTTCTTCTAGGGCTGCAATACGATTGTAAGCAGCAGTAAGCTGGGCTGTCAAACGCTGGATCTGAACATCTGCACTAAACATGGTTTCTTGGCTTACCATAGTGCTGCTATTTATATAGTGATCATCACTTAAAATATCTTTGTGTGTACCCTGGCGTTCCTCAAATCTTACAGTCATTGCTGGAGAAGGAACTGGGTATAATCCACTATTGTATTTGCGATCGTGCAGCTCCGATTCTTCCATCACCCCACTGCTATCTGTCAGTCCTTCCTCAGCAGTCCGAGTCAATGAAAACATTTCCGAAAAACCATGATCATCCCTAGGAATACTTCCCCGTAGCTGCATGACTACCTCATACAGGGCATCTACTTTATTCGTTAAGGTCCTTACTTGTTCTGCTAACATATCCATAGATACTCCATGCTAGGTGATTAATAATCTTTGCCCCCATCCTAAAACAAGATTCCGCTAACCCCTGATTACTTCCGATTTATTTAACCTTTTAACTTCCCATTGAAGTTTACCCAATTCCTGGGGCGATATACTGATACATTTACGCGACATTTTTCCGGTTGTTCCCGGACAATGCGACGATAGCACTATTACCCGTTAAGGTAACA
>NZ_JBIMLI010000050.1:0-30981 GCF_051859755.1 Limnospira sp. | reverse complement strand
CTGTTACCTTAACCGGTAATAGTGCTATCGTCGCATTGTCCGGGAACAACCGGAAAAATGTCGCGTAAATGTATCAGCGCGAAATGATTTTGGTCAAGCCGTCGAAAAGGGACGGAGTTTGAGATATAGGAGTTTTTGATGAAAATTGCGATCGCCAAAGAACTAAATGTTAATGAACGCCGAGTGGCTCTGATACCGGACGTAGTATCTCGTCTGGTCAAACAAGGCTTAGAGATTTATGTGGAAGCCGGAGCCGGAGAAGGGTCTTGTTTCTCGGATGCTCTGTATGAGCAGGCGGGAGCCCACGTGATTACGGACTCAGCCAAGTTGTGGGGAGAAGCCAATATCCTGCTGAAAGTGAGTCCGCCACAAGAAGACGAAGTTGGCAAAATGGCTGAGGGGGCAGTATTAATCGGATTTCTCAACCCCTTGGGAGAGCCAACCCTGATCCAAAAATTAACCGATCGCCGGGTGACAGCCTTCAGTATGGAAATGGTCCCCCGCACCAGTCGCGCTCAAAGCATGGATGCCCTATCCTCCCAGGCTAATATTGCCGGATATAAGGCAGTTCTGATCGCGGCGGCGAATTTGCCTAAATACTTCCCGATGCTGACCACGGCAGCCGGAACCATCAGACCGGCTAAGGTCTTAGTTCTAGGGGCGGGGGTAGCCGGACTACAAGCGATCGCCACAGCACGGCGTTTAGGAGCCATCGTAGAAGCCTTTGACATTCGCCCAGAAGTCAAAGAACAAGTCCAAAGTTTAGGGGCTAAATTCGTAGATGTCACCTTAGAAGAAGATACGGTCGCCGAGGGAGGCTATGCCAAAGAAATCTCAGAGCAAGCCAAACAACATACCCAGGAAGTGCTAACCCAGCACGTGGCTGCCTCTGATGTGGTGATTACTACGGCTCAAGTTCCCGGCAAAAAAGCCCCCGTTTTAGTCAACGCTAACATGGTGGATCAAATGAAACCCGGTTCAGTGATTGTAGACCTAGCCGCCGAACAGGGGGGAAATTGCGAAGGTTCAGAACCAGGTAAAAACATCCAGAAAAATGGTGTCACCATCATGGGACCCATTAACCTGCCAGCCTCGATGCCTGTTCATGCCAGCGAGGTATATGCTAAAAACCTCTCAGCCTTATTACAACTGATGGTAACCAAGGAGGGAGAACTTGATCTAAACTTCGCAGATGACATCCTCGATGGAGCCTGTGTTACCCACGGCGGGGAAATTCGTTCCCAACGGGTTAAAGAGGCTTTGGGAGTTCCTGTGGGTCAATAGTACAGACCACAGGCATCTCTAGCCTCAAGGGTATCAGGTCTATACTCCCCTATTTGTGAGGGGGGAGCCGCTCCCCTCGCTGGGTCACTGAGTAAAAGTACGGTGACGAACAGCTAGACGCTTTCCAAGCTACTGGAGATATTGAATGACAACAGAAACTCTGATTTCGGCTTTATTTGTTTTTGTCCTGGCATCATTTGCTGGGTTTGAGGTGATTACGAAAGTGCCACCAACCCTACACACTCCCCTAATGTCTGGCGCTAATGCCATCTCAGGAATTGCGGTTTTAGGGGCGATTATTATTGCCGGAGAACAGGATTGGAACATCACGGTGATTCTGGGTATTGTGGCTGTGGTGTTGGCTACTATTAATGTTGTGGGTGGCTTTTTGGTTACTGACCGGATGCTGCAAATGTTCAAGAAAAAGGAGGTTAAAGCATGATCGACTTTCTACCAACAGGCATCGAGTTGAGTTATTTGGTGGCGGTAACCCTGTTTTTCTTTGGTCTGAAAAAGTTGGGGTCTCCAGCAACGGCTCGCAATGGGAATATCTTGGCATCTATTGGGATGTTAATTGCGATCGTGGCTACTCTTCTTAATCAGCAGGTTCTCAACTACGGCACAATTCTGATAGCGATCGCCATAGGTTCCGCTATTGGTGGCATCGCCGCCTATAAAGTCGAAATGACTGATATGCCTCAGATGGTCGGTTTGTTTAACGGTCTCGGTGGTGCTGCTTCTTCTATGGTGGCTGTAGGCGAGTTCTGGCGCTATTTAGCCACCGCTGATGCTCCCCCGCTACCAACTACTGTTACAGCGGTGTTAGGGGTTTTAATTGGCGGTGTCACCTTCACAGGCTCCCTCATCGCTTTTGCCAAACTGCAAGGGATTATGAGTGGCTCTCCGATTCTGTTTCCCTTGCAACAACCCTTTAACCTAGCCCTGTTAATTGGCTTTGTAAGCGCAAGTGTTTATATCTGTGTACAACCCTTCAACGTCCCTGTTTTCCTGGCTTTAGTGGGCATTTCTCTGGTGCTGGGAGTGCTTTTTGTTATCCCCATCGGTGGCGGGGATATGCCTGTGGTGATTTCCCTGTTAAACTCCTTCTCAGGGTTAGCTGCTAGTGCGGCGGGTTTTGTGGTGATGAATAACCTGCTGATCATTGCTGGGGCTTTGGTAGGTGCTTCTGGTATTATCCTTACGGTGATCATGTGTAAGGCGATGAACCGCTCGATTACCAACGTCCTATTTGCTGGGTTTGGTACGGGTGAAGGTACAGCCGCAGCGCCTAGCGCTTCTGGTGGTGCAACCAATAAGAGCGTTCGCAATATCGACCCGGAAGAAGGGGCGATGATGTTGGGGTATGCTCGGTCTGTGGTGATTGTTCCCGGTTATGGCATGGCTGTAGCTCAGGCACAGCACTCGGTTAAGGAACTGGTGGATATGCTAGAATCCTTGGGGGTGGATGTTAAATATGCGATTCACCCGGTGGCGGGACGAATGCCGGGACACATGAACGTTCTGTTAGCCGAGGCGAATGTTCCCTATCCGCAGTTGTATGATATGGATGACATCAACCCCCAATTTGAACAGACTGATGTGGCTTTGGTGATTGGGGCTAATGATGTGGTTAACCCGGCGGCGCGGGAAGATAAAAATAGCCCCATCTACGGAATGCCGATTCTGGATGTTGACAAAGCCAAGCATACTATTGTGATTAAGCGTGGTATGAGTACGGGATTTGCTGGGGTTGATAATGATTTGTTCTACAAGGACAAAACTATGATGCTATTTGGCAGCGCTAAGGATATGGTTGCTAAGTTGGCTTCTGAGGTTAAACAACTCTAGGCTGTTCCCATAATTTCCGGTTCTACTGACATCCTTCGAGTCCCATGGACGGCGGGGGATGTCTGTCTGTATTGGGGTTTTATTTTAGGCTTCTCAGGAGTTCGGCTACGACGCGCCGATAGTCTGATGCTGCTTCTCTGGCATTTTTGCTGCGAGACCTAATAATGGAAACGCCTTCTAGGGGACAGCGTTCATGGGCTTTGTAGGAGCGAATAAAATTCTGGAAAACTGGAATACCTGATTCCCGCAAGGACTTTTGAGCCTCAAAAGCATCTCCAATACTGCGGGGGTCAACTTTGGTGAGCAGGACTTTATAATCAATGTTAATGGGGGCGACGCGATCGCGTACAGTAGCCATTAAAGCTACTAAATCCATGGGTGCGGCTTGGCTGGGTAAAATTAGATAATCAGCTACCTGGACTACGGCGGCTAGGGATTCGGATTTCAAGGCTGGGGGAGTATCGACGACAATCATTTGCACCTGTTGAACTTTCCTTAACTGTTTCAGGAGACTGGGATTGGTTTCTTCTGAGACATCAAAGGGCATTTCTCCCTGTTCAACCCACCACATAGCAGAACCCTGGGGGTCTGTATCTACTAGGAGGGTTGAGAAGTTGCTGGAAAGTATAGCCGCGAGATTGACAGCGGTTGTGGTTTTACCAACTCCACCTTTCCCATTGGCGATCGCTAAAATTGTCGGCATTCTATCTGAATCGGATAACTTGCTTAGAAAACATACCACGAAAGGTGGTTTGGTAGCGCTTCGGCGATCGCCTCCCCGTACCAGAAAGCCCCAAGATAGAGCAGAACAAGCCTCTACTTTGGGGTTATGGGTTAACTGGTCGGACGTTCAATCACGCCGCCACCTAGGAGTAAATCTTCGGAGTACCATACAGCCGCCTGACCGGGGGTAATGCCGAAAATAGGCTCATCAAAAATCAGTCGGACTCTGCTACCAATTTGGGGGTCTGCTTCGGAAGATAAAGGAACCACGGTTACGGGTAATGGCTTACTGCGATAACGAATTTGTACCTCGGCGCGGATAGGTTCAGAAGGCGGCGCAATGGATACCCAATTAACGCGCCTAATAGTGCATTCGGTTTGAGTCATGCGATCGCGATCGCCAACTACTACCCGATTGCGTCCGGGGTCAATACTCAGGACATATAATGGCTCTGCTGCCGAAATTCCCAAGCCTCGGCGTTGACCGATAGTATAGTGGTGGATGCCATCATGTTCCCCCAAAACCCGGCCTTCCGTATCGACAATTTCGCCTTTTTTCCCAGTAATATATTTATCTAAAAAGGCGCGCATAGAACCATTCGCCTCCACCAAACAGAGGTCTTGGCTTTCGGGTTTATCAGCAGTTTTCAGGTTATACTGAGCGGCGATGCGTCTAGTTTCGGATTTCGGGACTTCTCCCAAGGGAAAAACCACACCCGCGAGTAGATCCTGAGTTAAATCATACAGAAAATAAGACTGATCCTTAGTGCGATCGACGGCTCGTTTTAACTGATGGCGATCGCATTGTGAATTATAGGAAACCCTAGCATAGTGACCGGTAGCGATGTGGTTAATATTTAACTCCGTAGAAGCATAACCCAGCATCGGGCCAAACTTAACCGCACGATTACACTGGGAACAGGGTAAAGGAGTAATCCCCGCCCCATATCCTTCCACCAAATAATCAATAATATGGGTTTGGAACAGATCTCGGCTATCGACAATATAATGGGGGATGCCAAGCTGTTCGCAGATATGGGCTGCATCTACCATACCCTCGGAACAGCATTGACCCTTACCCCGCATTAACCATAGGGTTAACCCCACCACCTCATATCCTTGGTGATGCAGAATCGCCGCTGCTGCGGAACTATCAACCCCTCCTGAAAGACCAACAACAATTTTTTGCATTGAAATTATCGCCTCTACCAATTCCACCCGTCGCGACACGACTATACAATAAATTATATGTTATCAGATCGATGGGTAGTAGGTTCGCGCTCCGGGAAACTCCCCCAATTTCCCCCCCGATACTATGAGCCACGACTAAAACGGGGTTTCTGTGCTAAATATCGGTAAGGAAACAGTTGTTGAGTTACAGCTTGTTCACCAGTCGCTTAATACATTGCCCTGACCTTGTTCACCAGTCGCTTAATACATTGCCCTCACCCTAAATCTGGATCCCAGAGTGGGATCCAGATTTTGAGAGGTGATCAGATGATTTCTGAACAGGCTGTAATTGGCGATCGCCACTTAACTTTGAAAAATCAGTCAATCCCATTGATAGCCATGACCCAAGTATTTAATAGTACCGCCTCCGCCCTCTGTTACTCAATTATTTGCGATCGCACCCCCACCGAGGAAACCCGCGAATTTTATCATAATGATGTCGTGCGATTTGTCCTGGAACAACATAGGCGAATGCCCGATTATCTGCAATTTCCCATCTGGCTATTAACCGTTATTTTCGACTGCTGGGGATGGCTAAACGCCTCACCCTTTCATCGTCAACCCCACCAGCTTCGTCGCCAACAAATCGAAGCCTGGAAAAATTCCCCTTTTAGCCCCTGTCGGGATTTGATGCGCTTTTATGAGAGTTTAGTGGTACTATGTTGGCAATCTTTGGTTAATTCCAATCAATGCGATCGCCATGTTTGAACCCCAATCCTGTGAAATTGCCGTCATTGGTTCCGGTCCTGGGGGTGCAATTACCGCCTGTTTATTAGCCGAAGCCGGACGGGATGTGCTACTTATCGAAGAAGGCGCTTTTCTTCCCCTAGAGTCCTGTGCGCCCTTTTCCCAGGAGGAAATGGTGCAGAAATATCGCAATGGGGGGTTAACAGCAGCCCTAGGAACCCCCAAAGTTCAATATGTCGAAGGTCGCTGTGTGGGGGGAGGTAGCGAAATCAACAGCGGGCTGTACCATCGAACCCCGGCGCAGATATTGGAGAGGTGGCGGACTGAGTTTGAGGTGGAAGGCTTAGAAGATGCTGACCTGTTACCCCATTTTCTAGCCTGCGAAGAGGCTGTTACTGTCTGTTCCCTACCAGGAAAACCCCCCGCCGCCTCTCTGAAACTCCACGAAGGCGCTATCAAGTTGGGCTGGGAGTCCCTAGAAGTGCCGCGCTGGTTTCGCTATGAAACCCAGGATGACCCGAATTTACCACCCAAGGGAACCCGCCAGTCAATGACTAAAACCTTTATACCTCGCGCTTTACGGGCGGGGTGTAGGTTGCGCTCAGAGACGCGAATTAACCGAATTGGTCGCCGAGGTCAAAAGTGGACTATGTGGGCTAATACGGGCGAAATTGAGGCGGAAACGGTGTTTATCTGTGGCGGGGCTATCCAAACCCCGGCTTTGTTGCGGCGCAGTGGGATTACTGACAATATTGGGAATTCTCTACAACTGCATCCGACGGTTAAGGCGATCGCTCAATTTTCCGAACCTGTTAACGCCCTTGATATGGGGGTTCCCGTCCATCAGGTTAAGGAGTTCGCCCCCCGGTTCAGTTTTGGCTGTTCGATTAGTTCCCCCCCTTACCTGTCGGTGGGAATGGTGGATCATCCTGAGTATATGGGGGAGGTACACCGCCACTGGGAAAATATGGCGATTTATTATGCCATGATTACCGCCTCCGGTCGGGGTTCCGTGCGTACCCTCCCCGGTTTTCGCGATCCTTTGGTGCGCTATCGCCTCACCGGTGAGGATTTGCGAAATTTGGGTGAAGGTTTGCGGAAATTGTCTCAACTGCTATTTGAGGCGGGGGCGATCGCAGTTTATCCCAGTTTGTCCGGTTTTGGGCGGTTGAAGAGAGACGATGGCGATCGCATCCCCGAAATTCTCCCGGCGGCGAGTACCAATTTGATGACGGTTCATCTGTTTTCCTCCTGTCCTATGGGAGAAAATCGTCGCCTGTGTGCGGTCGATTCCTTTGGCAAAATTCATGGCTTTGAGAATCTTTATATTGCTGATGGGAGTCTGTTATGTACCGCCCCCGGCGTGAATCCTCAAGGGTCGATTATGGCGATCGCTCGACGGAATGTGTTAAAGTTTTTAGACAAACTTTAGCTGTTGAATAATTACCAACTGCCAAAACTGTTCTAATTTCTGCCATCAATAATGTTGTTAATTCCCCGAAAAATAACAATTAGACCCACCACGGCTTTCTACCTGATTCCGGTTGTCATTTTAATGGCATTTGTGATCATCTACGGCGTGAGAGTTCCCCACTGGGATGAATGGGCGATCGCCACCATCTTTGAGAAAATAGCCCAGGGAAAAGCTGGGTTAAGCGATTTTGCCGAAATGTACAATGATCATCGCTACTTTTTCCTGAGATTAATTATCGTCCCCTTGGCATTTATTTCCGGTTGGGAGAAGATTTATGAAATCTTAATCGGGGTGTTATTTGCCATCCTTAACGGGATGTTAATTGTCAAAATTTCTCGCCAATGTTATCCAGATATTTCGCACTCCCGCCAATTCCACATTATTAATGGTCTATCCTGTCTGATTCTGTTTTCCCTAGGACAGTATCAAAATTGGCTGTGGGGATTACAATTGGGGATATTTCTAGTTAATCTGTGTGTGACAACTTCTCTCTGGGTTCTCAATTCACCGCCAGCCAAAAATAGCCTAATTTTGGCGACTCTACCCATCCTCATTGCCAGCTTCACATTAGCCCAAGGCATTATAGCATGGTTGGCGATTTTACCCACAGTTTTTTTAAGCCATACTCCCATCAAATCAGGATTAAAAAACAGCCTGATATGGCTAGGATTATTTGCCATTACTACCGCCGTTTATGTGCTGGGATATGACAGCAACAATCCCAGCAACTTTAACCTGTTGTATCTGCTCAATCATCCAGTGTTTTGGGTGCGGTTTTTTGTCACCCTATTAGGAGCGCCTCTAGGTTTCTATTCTGTGCCATTAGCCAATATTTTGGGGGTTTTGGTATTATTCAGCTTTGGGGGTGCGATCGCCTGGGGATATCAAAAAAACGGGTTCCAATTTTTAAAAACTGTCGCCCCCTGGATTAGTTTAGCATTGTTCGCCTTACTATTTGCAGCCATTACCACTTTTGGCAGGGTTGAAGCCGCATTATTTACCGATTTAGGGTTAGATTTTGCTTTGGGTTCCAGATATATCAGCAATTCCCTCTTTTTGTGGGTAGCGGTGTTACAAATTGGGTTATATTTCGCCAATGGAGAGGTTCCCCTTCTTCCCGGTAAACGGGGATTAACTGGTGTAGCGATCGTGATAATTTTTCTAACCGCAATTAATTCAGTATATGCCATTAACGAAGGTCAAAAATATCGGCAAATTTCTCAGCAGATAACCAGATGTCTGAAGGTGATCCAAGTTTGGGACGATCGCTCTCCTCACTGCTGGCGCTGGTTTAAAATTATCCCCTCTCGCGATCGCTTTAAACAAACAGCGATCGTCTTAAATGATTTGGGATTTATTGACAGTCCTCAACTACAATTTATCAAGAGTTCCGAAAATTATGGTGCGATCGTCTGGGACAATTCCCCAGGTGTGTTTTCCCAAAACCATGAAAATGGCCGGATTATATTGCACGGAAAATTACAACTTAATCCCCAGCTAGTTAATGACAATAATCAGCTGATGATACTTTCCAGGTCTTCAGAAGCCACAGCAATTTCTTACCCAGAGATTGACCAACATTTTTTTGGGGCTGCCATAGAAACAGCAGTTTTTAATCTGTATGAAAATACATCAATTCAAGCATGGATCAAGATAGGGGAATCCTCAGAATTACTACCTTTGGCGGGAGAAACTCAGATTAAAGTAGTTCTTGATGGCATCCCTAACCCCGGCTTTAACCGCCAACCTGAAAGCATTTACGGCTATATTAACCCCCCCCTCGCCACCTTAACTTTCAACCCCGGCGATCGCTTTATGCTAAACGGTTGGGCGGCGTTTGGCGATCGCGACCAACAACCCGATCGCGTCTTTTTTTCATATAGCGACCAGGACTTTTTCTTCGCCGACACTGCGATCGATTTGGAAACCCCCCAGGTGGCCGAATATTTCCATAGCGATCGCTACTCAAAATCTGGTTGGATCGCTGAACTTTCCGCGCCGGATATTCCCCCCGGAGAAACCACTATTCACGCTTGGGTTTATGATCCTGATAGGGGGGAGTTTGTCACCCTACAACGAGAAATTCCGTTAATTATTCTAGGAGGACCAGAGAGAGACCATGAGTGATCTAGTTTTAGTTACAGGTGCATTAGGCTGGTTGGGATTCAGTTTGGTCAAAGCCCTAGTTAAAGGACTCCCAGATATTGAGGCTTTTTCCCAACCCAGAAATAATCAGATTATTCGCTGTCTAATTTTACCCGGTCAAGACCCCGAAATTTTGAAAAACCTCTCCGATAAAATTGAAGTGATTGTCGGAGATTTGCGAAATCCCCAAGACTGCGATCGCTTTTGTGAAAATGCGAATCATGCCATTCTATTTCATACCGCCGGAATCATTCACCCTCCGCGCGTTTCCGAATTTTATCATATAAATGTCAACGGAACCCAAAACCTGTTAAATTCCGCCGTCACCAATCGCGTCAAAAGGGCTGTGATTGTCTCTTCTAATTCTCCCTGTGGTTGCAATCCCCACCCCGATCATTTATTTGATGAAAAATCCCCCTACCATCCCTATATGAATTATGGCAAATCCAAAATGCTGATGGAGTTAGCCGTTATGTCCATGCAGGAATCAGGAAAAATAGAAACCGTTATCGTCCGTCCGCCCTGGTTTTACGGGCCAAACCAACCCCCCCGACAAACCCTATTTTTCCAAATGATTCGGGATGGAAAAGGTCCCATTGTAGGAGATGGAAATAATTTGCGATCGATGGCTTATATAGACAATCTCTGTCAAGGACTTTTGCTATCAGCCGAATCCGAAAAAGCCAACGGTGAAACCTACTGGATAGCCGATAATCGCCCCTATTCCATGAATGAAATTATCGATACAGTCGAGAAACTGCTAGAATCCGAATTTAACCAAACTTGCGCCCACAAACGTTTAAAATTACCCGGAATTACCGGAGATATTGCCACCTTAGTTGATGGCACTTTGCAGAGTTTAGGATTATATCAGCAGAAAATTCATGTATTATCAGAAATGAATAAAACCATCGCCTGTTCCGTCGCCAAAGCCCAACGAGAATTAGGCTATTCTCCTACAGTTTCCCTAGAAGAAGGAATGCGTCGTAGTCTGAAATGGGTGTTCGAGAATTACCGAGGAATTGATAACTAATGGCTGATTATATCATCGTAACCGAGGGATTAACCGCTACAGAAGCCACTGCAGCCGTCGATAACTTATCCCCTTATTTTAAAGCCGTAATCTGTCAGTTAGCCGCCGATGCTGAACCCAATTCTCGCGTGTTTGTTGCGCCTGGTAATCCCTTCGGACATTCCCAATCTGAGGAAGATTATGCCGGGGAATTTCTCCAGCAATTGCGCCCAGATTTACAGGTTTTAGTTCCCCAAAATGTCCGAGATAAAACCTATTTAGATACCTTTGATAATGCGCGGGTATTGCGTTATTGGTTAAAGCAGGAAAAATATTGGCCCCTATACTCAGTAATTTTATACTGCAATAAACCCCACAGTTTCCGAAGTAGGATCATGTTTAAATCATGTGATTTTCCGGTGCAAAAAGTAGTAGGTTGTCGTCCTGAGAAGGTTGATAATTCTATGGCGATCGCCCCTCGATTATGGTTTTATAATTACCCGCCGATCCAATTCCTTTACGAATTAGCCACATTAGTTTACGATGCTGGGAGAGTCATTATTTGGAAGGTTAGCGGTAGTCCATAAAAACTTGTAAACAACTTCTATTTTGATAAGAGAGTCTCCAAACTGATAGTCATTTGATTGGTAACTTTCAAGTGTTTAATCTTGATTTTATCTTGTTCCCTTAAAAGAGTACGACAAGTTAACAAATCAGTTTGATTATTTAAAATTGAATACAATTGACTATTGTTATCTATCAAATTGCTTTTGAGATAAAACAAAATACCTTGAAAATCTATATATATGGTTTCCTGATGATAACCTTGAATTGGATTTAAGTGATTGTTTAAAGTCAGTAAAATATACATCCTACTCATACCATCGGCAAATTTACCCTCAATATTTTTTAAAACAGAGTCATGATAATTTTTCACATTTATGGAGGATTTTAATTCAATTAAAATAATCATCAATCTATAAATTTTTTCATCAATCAAATTTTGTGTTGTATCCTGATATTTTTGTAATACTAAAATAGCACATTCAGGAGTTTTACTTTGGGTTGAGATACCGGGTATAGGTTTTTCTAAATCAACTTTCCAAATTTTTTCAACTGTAGATTTATCATTATGATAATCCAATTGGTCAATCTTAATTGAGACTAGACGATTATTTGAGTAGTTCTTATTTTTATTTTCTTCGATTTCTATTATTTCATCATCACGGACTGGAATTTCAACTATAAATTGTTCATTAGTTAAAGCCTTATGTACTTCATCTCTCAGCAATAATATATCCTGATTGCCAGGATTATTTAAATAATAATGTTTCCTATTTTTTGATTTTTTACTCATCTTGAAACTAGCAAATTAAAAATCATCCTGTTGGCGGTAAATATAATCAGTCAGAATCCGCAGAGATTTATCTACATTATCTTCAACTTTTCGGAAATCTCTAAAATAAATGCCATAGTCATCACTTTGATAATCAACAATTTTTTCTCCCGTAAAAAAATAAACTCCTACTTTTTCCTGGGAAACCGAAATAGATGGATCAACATATTGAAGTTGATCAGCTTCGATGATTTGTCCAACATCAACTTTATATTCATTTTTCAGAACATCTAAATAGATATAATTATTAATCGCATTAGCTAAAATTGGACTGTGTGTCGTAATTAACACCTTATTATCATTTTCACTAATAAACTGTAGTAGTATATTTAATAAATTTATTTGATTTTCAGGATGTAAATTTTCCTCCGGTTCATCCATGATCAGAAAATTATTCTTTTCATTTACCCAATATTTCAGATACAAATATAGAAGCGTTAATTGATTGACAGAAGAAGACGCTAAATACATTGGTAAATCAAGGTTACTGACATCTAACTTAAAAGCAAATTCGATTGGTGCTATTCCTTCTTGACTCATCAGATTAATTTCGCCACCCATAATTTTCTGTAATTTTTGAACAAGATTTAGATAAAATTCTGGTTTTACTATGGGCAACTTCTCATTAAGAGAATAGAGACTTTCAATAATTTGATTAATTGGTTCTGTATAAGGTCTATTACTAATATTTAAGTCTTTAATTTCCGACAAATTAATTCTTTCATCATCCTGTTTAGTTTCCATTAAAGTTAGCAATTTATCCACAATTTGTTCACGTTCTTTTCTTTCAATCTTATAAATATAACGATAAAATATAGGTAAAAAACTACGACTAGCAGGCAAGAAAAAAGTTTCATGCTCATATTGTAGCAAAATTAAAATTATACTTTTAATTAATATGCTTTTTTTGCCTGCAATTAAATATCTATCAACAATTGTGCGAGGTACAAAATCAAAAAAATCTTCAGGAATCTTTTTTTCCTCAATTTGGAATCGTAAAGAGTTATTTTCTTTTTTTATCTCTAAATAATTAGAATCAATCTTATTATCATCACTGGCTTTTATGGTAAAACTTGCTTGTAAACCTCCTCGCTTTATTTCATCAATACTGGCTTCAAAGTCAAGTGATATATTATCAAATAATTTGGATGCTTGTAAATCTTTAAAAGTGTGCTTCTTTAAAGCATCCCTTAAAAAGGAACTATAGCTTATGATGATTTTATCAATTAATTCCTGATTAACTTCAAAGTGTTTGGCGTTTTTCAGAAGATTATCTTCAATAATGTCTAAATTATTTTGAGCAAAATTGTTGATGATTCGTTGATTAAAAATAGTCCATAATAATTGAGATACATAACTTTTTCCACTATTGTTATATCCTACAAAAACTAACAAATTTTTTGACAAATCAATGGCTTTACTATTGTTTTTAATCGGCCCAAAATTTTTGATAATTAATTTCATATTAATCCTTGTTGAAATAACTTTGACTATATCTTAATCTGTGATTTTAGCAAATTTTGATAATTTTGTGCAACTTCAGCTTACCAATATTAGTAGTTGTCCTCCAAAGGTTTCTGTTACAATTCCTTGACAAATTGGCCACATTAGTTTACGATGCTGGGAGAGTCATTATTTATTTGGAAGGTTAGCGGTAGTCCATGAAACATCTGGTAACAGGGGGTTCCGGTTTTTTAGGAAATCTGATCGCCCGTCGGTTGTCGCAACGGGGAGAAGAAGTCAAAATACTAGATATTTGGGAAGATCCAACTCGCCCCCAGGATATTGAATATATTAACTGCGATATTCGCGATCGCCAAGGTGTCGCCGCCGCCATGAAAGGGGTTGATATCGTTCATCATAATGTCGCTTTAGTTCCCCTTACCAAGTCGGGAAATAAGTTTTGGGAAGTGAATGTCGAAGGGAGTCGGATCGCCGCTGAGGAAGCTGCTAAAGCAGGGGTTAGCAGTTTTATTCACATGAGTTCTAGTGCCTTATTTGGCGACCCAAAATGTCCCATTACTAACGATACTCAACCCCAGCCTGTAGAGATTTACGGACGCGCAAAATTGGCGGGAGAATTAGCAGTCCGTGAGGTTTGCGATCGCCAAAGTTTACCCTTAATAGTAATTCGCCCCCGGACGATTTTGGGGGAGGGAAGGTTAGGCATTTTTCAGATTCTATTTGAGTGGATTCAAGAAGGGCGAAATGTCTACGTTATCGGGGATGGAAATATAAAATTCCAGTTTATTCATGCTCTGGATTTAATGGACGCTTACCTATTAGCTTTGGATTTAGGAAAACCAGGAATTTATAATGTCGGAAGCGATCGCTTTGGGACTCTTAGGGAAGGTTTGGAAAATTTAATTAGCTATGCGGGGACTGATTCTCAGGTAAAAAGTCTCCCCACCACTTTGACAATTGGCACCTTGAGACTCTTGGATATTGTCGGTTTAAGCCCCCTCGCACCTTGGCATTATCTCACCTATCATAAAGAGTTTTATTTCGATGTTGAACCCCTGTTAAATTTGGGATGGCAACCCAAATACTCCAATGATGATATGTTCCAGGAAAGTTACGATTGGTTTCAGAAAAACTATGATAAAATTCAGGCAGAAAAGGCAGGTTCCGCACACCGTAAACCCGTCAAAGAAAAAATCCTTTGGCTGCTCAAACAGTTGTCTTAACTGTTATAATGATGATACACGACTGCTTTCTGCAAAGGGGTGTGATGAAACCTAAATTTGGTATAAAAATTAAACCGGAATCTACCCGGGTATCTAATCCCAATTCGGCAGAAGTTACCCCAGAAAAATCGGGAGAAATTGGGGATATAATCAAGTTGCTGCGTCCCCACCAATGGACTAAAAATCTGTTCTGTTTGGCGGGGGTCATTTTTGGGGGTAGGTTAGGAGAAATTAATGCGATCGCCAACGGCATTTTAATGGTCGTCCTGTTTTCCATGATGGCATCAGCCGTCTATATTTTCAACGACATTCAAGACATCGATCGCGATCGCCAACATCCCAAAAAGCGATTTCGTCCCCTCCCCAGCGGACGGGTAAAATTAACAACCGCCAAAGCGATCGGCATTTTTTTAATCACCGTTTCTCTCATCGGTTCTTACAATCTAGGAATCCCCACATTTTCCTGTCTGTTGTTGTACGGAATTAACAATGTCGCTTATTCCCTAAAACTCAAAAATATTCCCCTTTTTGATGTCAATTGTATCGCCTTCGGTTTCGTCCTCCGTCTCCTCGCCGGAATTTACGCCGTGGGAGACACACCCACCGCCTGGATTACCCTTTGTATTTTCTTTTTAACCTTATTTCAAGGTTTCGCCAAAAGGCGATCGGAACTCCTCTCTCTTCTCCACAAACACAACCCCATCGAATCCCTAGAAGAATTATCCCCAGACTCTCTTAATTCCACCGAAAAACCGTCATATCTGCAACTCTTTTATCAACGAGGTCAAAATAATCAACAGCGCCCCGTTTTATGCCATTATACCCTACCCTATCTCGACTCTTTGCTAAACAGTACAGCCACCATGACCATCATGTGTTATTCCCTATTTACCATCAGTTCCGGGAAAAATACTTCCTTAGTTATCACCGTTCCCATTGTCTATTATGCGGTAATGCACTACAAACGCATCGTCACAGTTTTAGCAGCCGGAGAAGAACCCGATCGCATTTTAATCGAAGATAACAGCATCAAAATCAGCCTATTTCTGTGGCTAGTTTCCTATTTAGCGATCGTCTATTTCGACCTGCATATTTTTCTTTAAAATCAGCCCTACTAGAAACCCGGTTTCTCACAGAAACCGGGTTTCTTTAGCTTACCCAGTGAGAAACGGGGTTTCTTTAGATTACCGAGGGTTATCAATCTGTTGTATAATTAGTTAGCTGCCAATCAGGGTTGGTAATTATGGCTAAATGTCCAATCTGTGAAACCCAATACACAGAAAACCAGGTCGAAACCTTTACCGTATGCGGTTATGACCTGACCTCGCTAATTACAACTGCCATAGGGGAACCACCCCCGTCAGTAATTTCCAACACGCCACTATATTGGCGGTTCCCCCTCGGATGGTCGAGTGTGGAATGGTCTGCATATTTATGTTGAAAATTTGGTCAATCTTCTGGAATGCAGAGACAAAAGGGTGGTGCGCGGCGGTTCGTGGTACAGCTTTCCAGGTTACTGTCGTTGTGCCTACCGCGACTGTATTTACCCGGCAGACAGCAGTTACGGTTTCCGGGTGTGTTGTTCCCTCCCGGAGACTCTTCGCCCTTAACTATATTACCCTTTTTTATTGTGATCAGTCTTATCCGCTATGCAAGCCTTAACCATAAAAACTCTGTGTTCTGAAGCTGAAAAATTTTCAATCTTAGAATCCCAACATCTAGAACCTTCACTTTATGGAATTACAGATGGTAAAAAGGTAGGTACTTACTTAGAGCAAAAATTTAGAAACTACCTGAAAAAAAATTATGACTTTAGGGAAGGAAATTCAGCCATTGGTATTGATTTCCCGGAACTGCAAGTTGATATGAAAGTGACGAGTATTAAACAGCCTCAATCATCCTGTCCTTTCAAGTCAGCTAGACAAAAAATTTTTGGTTTAGGATATTCTCTATTAGTATTTGTTTACGAAAAGCTAGATCATCATGATAATCAAACGGCTAATTTAAAGATTCTGAATGTCATCTATGTGCAAGCAGAGAAAACCGCCGATTTTCAAATGACTCGCGGAATTCGTGAAATTTTGCAAAATGAAGGAAATGTTGATGATTTAATTGCGTTTATGTGGGATCGAAATCTCCCCGTTGATGAAATTGAAGCTACCAATATTGCCGAAGAAATCATGGCTAATCCTCCAGAAGTTGGGTTTTTGACAATTTCCAATGCTTTACAATGGAGATTACAGTATAGATAGAAGAGTAATTGAACGTGCGGGTCAGGAAGATGGTATAATTACTGTTTATCGTTTTGAGTAGCTATGTCCGTTATTAACAACAAATTAAAAGTAGAATATGGAGATTTTCAAACCCCTATAGAGTTGGCGAAACGAATTTGCCAAAAATTGTCAAGTTTAGGGGTGAATCCAGATTTGATTGTTGAACCGACCTGTGGTGTCGGTAATTTCATTGTAGCATCGATTAAACAGTTTAATTTGGCTGCTAAAATTGTGGGAATTGAGATTAACTCTGATTATATTAAAGCAGCTAAAAATAGTCCAATTATTAAACATGATGAGCGAGTTATTATTCACCATGGAGATTTGTTAAATTTCCCGTTGTCAAACTTGGAACAGTCGGGGGAAATCTTGGTTATAGGTAATTTTCCTTGGATTACCAATTCACAACAAGGGTTAATATCCGGTAAAAATTTGCCGCAAAAAAGTAACTTTCTCGGATATAAAGGCTTAGATGCTTTAACTGGAAAAAGCAATTTTGACCTGTCGGAATGGATGCTTATTCAAATTATTGAATGGTTGCAGAATTATGAACATAGCTATCTGGGGATGGTTTGTAAAACCTCTGTGGCTAGAAAAATTTTACACTATTTGCGCGATCGCCAAAAAAATGTCTGCCAATTTTCTACCTATGGAATTGATGCTAAAAAGTATTTTAAGGCGGCAGTTGAATCCTGTCTTTTATTCTGTGAATTTCGAGGTAAATTTAAACGCTATTTTTGTGATGTATTCCCCAGTATGGAAAGTGCGGATTTCCAGAGAATTGGTTTCTCTCATAATCGGCTGATTGCGGATATGGTCACTTTTCAAAAACTGAGTTTTCTTTATTCCGAAACTCAGCCCTTGATTAAATGGCGATCGGGAATCAAACACGATTGTGCCAAAATTATGGAACTTCGTCAAGTTAATGATGATTTAGTGAATGGTTTGGGAGAAAAAGTTAACTTGGAGGATGATTATATTTTTCCACTTTTGAAAGGCTCAGATATTGCTAATGGGAAGATTAGCCAAACTGATAAATATGTCCTGGTTACTCAAAAATCTCTGGGGGAAGACACGACTTTAATTCAAAACCACGCGCCCCAAACTTGGAATTATCTTGAACAGAATGCGGCGAATTTAGATGGTCGCCAAAGCAAAATTTATCAAAATCATCCCCGTTTTTCTATTTTTGGGGTGGGAGACTATACCTTTAAACCGTGGAAAATAGCGATTTGTGGTCTTTACAAAAAACTAGAGTTTCGATTGATAAGTCCCCTCAAGGGAAAACCTGTTTTATTTGATGATACGGTTTATTTTTTGGGCTTCGACACTGAACCGGAGGCGATCGCCATATTTGAAATAATCACTTCTGCTGAGGCGATCGCTTTTTATAATTCACTAATTTTCTGGGATGAAAAAAGACCCATCAAAACCAGCATTCTCAATTGTTTAAATTTACATCCGAGGCTAATACCCCCAAGAAACCCGGTTGTGAGCAACGGGGTTTCTTTTCCCCCACCATGTAGATAGATGGGGAATTGGGGGCGATAATTAGTTAGTAGCTTCGCGCACTGTTTGAAGGTGATTGAGACTTTCTTGATTAATAGCGATCGCCACATCTCCCTGATTAGCAAAACCAGATACCCGTTGCACCTGTCCCAAAAAAATCGGTTCCGAAACCCCTGGTTGAGGGTGAACAATAGTTCTGGCGCGGATAACTAAAGGCATTTGTCCTGCGCCGCCGCGACCGGGTGAATATAGGTCACTAGCAGCCTGTTGGAGAGTCGCCTCTAGTTGTGACTCAGTAATATCTGGAGCCACAACAATCACAATTTGGCGAGCGCCATCATCAAACACCCTGCTATAGCGGACTGCTCCAGGAATTTCAACCCGTTGAAATAATCCCAACCCCAAAGCGAACACGCCGCCAGCGAGGACTCCGGTAAAAGCAGTTATCCCCACCAGGCGAAAACGAATGCCCCAGTTTAGTACAAAAGCCAAAACAGTTAATGCAGCTAAAGCCAGGGTAGCGATACCCAGCCACTTAGAAAAATCGAGTAATTCAGGGGTAGTCAACATGGTAAGTCTTGTCCGAGACCAAAAGATTAATAAATCGTCACCTATCAACTGTCAATCATCAACCGTCACCTGTCAAGGCTTTTTCATAATCAGAAAATAAGTATTCATTTCCCCCTTTCCTTTCACGTCAATGATACCTCTGGGTTGAAATTCATAACCATGGCGCAGACGTTGATAGGTAGTTTCAGTGACTTGAATTTTCCCCGCCAACCCATGAGACTCCATGCGGTTAGCAGTGTTGACAGTATCCCCCCACAAATCATAAGCAAATTTGCGAGTTCCAATCACCCCGGCTTCTACCGGACCCGTATTGATACCCATTCTCATAGTCAAAGTTTCTCCGGGTTTTAGGCTAAAATTTGTCACAATCTTTTGCATTTCCAAAGCCATATCAGCGATCGCCTCCGCATGGTCTGGTCTCGGGGTAGGGAGTCCCCCCACCACCATATAAGCATCACCGATAGTTTTAATCTTTTCCAGTCCGTAATTTTCTGCCAACTGGTCAAAAGCGGAAAAAATTTGATTAAGAATTTCCACCAATTCAGCCGGGGATAGATTATCGGATAGTTTAGTAAAATTGACAATATCAGCAAATAATACAGTCACATCAGCGAAGCTATCAGCAATGGTACTTTCTCCCTGTTTTAACCGTTGTGCGATCGGTGCGGGGAGGATATTCAGCAATAACCGTTCCGACTTTTGTTGTTCCGCCGCCAACTTTTGCAGATAGGCTTGTTCTTGGTCTCGCAGGCGTTTTTTTTCCAAACAGGCATTAATTCTAGCCCGCAATAGAACATGATTAAAAGGTTTAGATAGATAATCCTCTGCACCGAGTTCAATACACCGGACAATGCTATCAATATCATTAACCGCCGAAATCATAATTACGGGAATGTGGCGCAACTGGAGATCTGCCTTGAGGGACTCCAGCACCTGATAGCCGTTCATTTGTGGCATCATAATATCCAACAATACCAGATCCAGCGCTGTCGATCGCATAATTTTCAAGGCTTCAAAGCCATTAGAAGCCACCAGTACATCGTAACCCTGTTTTTGTAAACGTCGAGCCAACAGGTCACGATTGATTTCATTATCATCAACAATCAACACAAGATCCGGGTGAGCATTCATCTAAACTTAGAACTTACAGATGGATATCACGAAGTCGCCTTATTTTTGAGGTGAGTCTCAATTTTCTCAAGTAGGCGGGGGAACTCCACTGGTTTAGTGTCATAATCATCACAGCCAGCAGCGAGACATTTTTCGCGATCGCCAGCCATAGCATGGGCTGTGAGGGCAATCACTGGAATTTCCTTAGTTTTAGTATCAGCCTTAATTTCACGGGTCGCTTGCCACCCATCTTTAATGGGGAGACTCATATCCATTAAAATCAAATCGGGGGCTTGTGTTTGGGCTAAATTCACCCCTTCCGCCCCATCTTCAGCAATTAAGACATCATAACCCTTTCGACTCAAGCGCCTTTTGAGCATATCGCGATTCATTTCATTATCTTCTACCAATAGAATCTTAGCCATGATCTAATTTTAAGGTTGAGGGTTTGACCAGTTATCTTTTCTGAAAAAGCCAGGAAACTACCCAGTTAATTCTCACTCAAACAGCCTTGGGTATAAGCATCAACTCCTGAATACTCTTCGGGGACTTGGGTTGTAGCGATCGCCTCTGAGGTTTTCACCTTGACTCGGGTAGGGATGACCACCTTAAAGGTTGACCCTTCTCCCAGTGTACTCTCTACTTGAATATTACCTCCCATCATTTGACAGAAGCGATCGCTAATAGCCAGTCCCAAACCAGTTCCCCCATAGCGTCGAGTCGTCGAGGCATCCCCCTGGGTAAATGGCTGAAACAGTTGTTCTTGTTGTTCCTGACTCATACCGATTCCCGTATCATGAACTTTAAATTCTAGGACCGAACCCGACTCTTGGCTATAGGGGAGGGAGGATACACGAGAGACCTCTAACTTAATTTTCCCATTAGTTGTAAATTTCGCAGCATTACTGAGCAAATTCAGTAGAATCTGTCTAACCTTAGTCACATCAGCATACATAATCCCGATATTGTCAGGACAATCGACGGTCAGGGTGTTATTATTTTTGGACATCAGGGGTTGAGCCGTACCCATAACACTTTCTAAGAGACTGGAAATATCAAAAGCCTCTAAAAACAGGTCCATCCGTCCCGCTTCAATTTTAGAGATATCCAGGATATCATTAATCAGAGTCAGTAGATTTTTACCGGCAGTATAGATCCGTTCCAGGTCAGGCACAATATCTTCATATCCTAATTCTTCCGCTTCCTCGGATAAAATCTCGCTATAGCCGATAATGGCATTGAGGGGAGTACGCAATTCATGGCTCATATTAGCCAAAAAGGTACTTTTCGCCCGGTTAGCGGTTTCGGCGGCTTCCTTGGCGCGTTCTAAGGCTTCTGCTGCTGTTTTTCCTTCGGTGATATCTTCGACAGTTCCTTCATAACAAACCAGTTCCCCCATAGCATCAAAAACAGCCCTGGCATTTTCCGAAATCCAGATAGTTGTCCCATCTTGGCGATATACTTGGGATTCAAAGCCTGATATAACTGAACTCTTGGCGATCGCTGCTACAAATTCCGCCCGTCGGGTAGGTTTAACATAAAGCTGGGTGCTAACATCGGTCAAATTAGCGATTAAGTCTTCCGGGGAGTCATAACCCAAAATCCTAGCTAAAGCTGGGTTAGCGCTAATATAGCGACCGTCTGGGGTAGTTTGACAGATACCCTCAGCCGCATTTTCAAAGATACTGCGATATTTAGCCTCTGTTTGTCGTAGCACTTCTTCCGTGCGTCGCCTTTCAATAGTGTTAGAAAACATTTCTCCCACCATTTTCAGCAGGCTAATAGTATCCGAAGACAAGGTATCAAGAGAACTGAGACTATCAAAGCGCAAAAAACCCACCAAAGATTTGCGACACACCAGAGGAATCATCGTCAGAAATTGCAGTTGGTGCTGGATATATTCTGGGTATTCATAACCGACCAATCCGGTCTCTTTATGGAAGTTTTCTAAGGCTTCCAGTTCCTCAAGAATCTGGTCAGATAAATTAGCCGATCTAATATGGATAACTTCATGCTTTTGTAACCATGAAAAAATTCCCGTAATTACCTCACAGTTAAGTTGGCTTGAGGTGACTTTTACTTGATTTGCGACCACGGAAACCAGGTCTAATGGTTCATTGTCTGACGACTCCGATACCAGGTTATTCTCGGCTTTAATAGACATCAAATTCGAGCGCCAGTCGTAGATAGATTGGCTATGATATTCAGGATCGGCGAATAGATAAATATAGCTTCTATCTACTCCGATAAACTTGCTTATTTTTTGCAGAGCTTCTTTAATTCCTGCATCAATTTCCTCGGTGCTTAGACTAATAAAATAGGTGGAAAGATTCGTAATTAGCTGCTCAAATTCTACTCGATTTTGCAGAGCTTTTTCTACTCTTTTGCGCTCGGTAATATCCCGGAAACTCCAAACCCTACCCACCAGTTTATTGCCGACTTTAGAAGGGTGAGAGTAAACCTCAAAAATCCTCCCATCCTTGAATTCCACCACATCGTATGTAGGGATGTAAGGTTGGGCGGACAGTTGCATGATAGTTTTGAGAAACTGGGGGGGGTTTTTCAATTGTCGCATCACAAAAGCTAGGGTTGAGCGATTTTGATTAGGCTCAAGGAATGATTCTGGCACCTCCCACATTTGGACAAATTTTTGATTAAAATGGCACACTTGACCATTGCGATCTAGGGCTAAAATTCCGGCATCCGTTGAGTCAAAAGTGGCTTGTAACATGGACAGGGAACGGGCGGCTTCTTGTTCGGCTTGTTGGCGATCGCTAATATCAAAAAACACTAAAACCGTTCCCACCCAACAACCATTTTCTACAATCGGGTTGAGAATGTACGAAACTGGTAAAACTTGACCATCACGACAGGCTAAATGATCCTGAGCAGATTTCAGCGGTTCTAACAGCTTTTCCTGGGTTCCTTGGTTGACAGGGGAGTGGGAATAACTATTCAGCCGTGATTGAAATTGTTGGGGAAATTCTTGTAAATGGGGAGCAATCAGTTGGAATAAATCTTGACCAGCGATTTCTGACTCTGACCAGCCCAAAAGTTGTTCAGCTTTGGGATTCATCGATAACAGATTCCCCTGAGCATCTAATATACATAATCCCGCACCGAGAGAACCAATTACCGCCTGTAGGCGATCGCGTTCTGCTTCTAACCGCGCCTCTGACTCTTGGCGTTGGCGTTCGTATTTTTCGATCATTTCCTCCGAGGAAAATGTCAGAGTTTGCGCCGCTAAATCTCTTTGTTGATCGGCGGCGCGATAACTTGAACTAACCTTTTTTAAAAACTCCCGCCAAGCCTTGGGGTCTGATGGTGGCGCGTCCATTTGAAAGCCGATTTCTTGGAGTTGTTGTTGAAGCAGAGGGTGGATCATGGTTCATAATTGAAAAATGGGGACTCAGTGTTGATGCTAGGTGAGAAATCAAAGAGAATCTGAATTGGAATCTAAGATCACCCCAGAGGGAGGGTCAGAGACAGACCCATGGGGGTAAGCTAGTTTTTGTTCCGCTAGGCGTTTGGGTTCTAAATACAAGTTTTCCACTAAGGCTGCAATTCCTGCAAACCAAGGTGGAACTATCAACGCCCCAATTAGCCCTAAAAGCTGCACCCCTGCTAAAACTGATAAAAGCTGATATAGGGGATGTACACCTACTGAAGACCCCACCAATAAGGGATCGAGAACGTAGGTTTCCAGGTTCTGCACGATTACATACAGTAGTAACACCCAAAAAAATAGAAATCCACCTTTGGCTAGGGCTACCACGAGGGCGGGAATTGCTCCTAAAATTGGACCCAGGAAGGGGATTAAATTGGTAAACCCAGCGATCGCACCCAAGCCTAGAGCATAGTCCTTTAGCCCTAAAAACCCTAAGCAGGTAGTAATACTCACCCCTAATATGGCAGATACAATTAATCTACCTCTAATATAACTGCCCATGCGACGACCTACGGGCTGGGCTTGGGCTGCTAGGCGTTCGTTCCACGGGTATGGGAACAATTGTACAAAACTTTTGACCAGAGTTTTGCTATCTGCTACCATATAGCCGGAGACGAATAGTGATAGAATCAGACTAAATACCCCTCCGACAATACCTCTGGTGATTCCGTAGGATCTGAGAATTAATTGCTGAGATGAACGAATTGTCCAGTTGGTCAGGGATTGGGTATCTACTAGGCGATCGATTAAGTCGGGGATATCTTCCCCCAAACTGCTGGCTATGTTACTGATTAGATCGAGGCTGCGTTCAGCGAAAATTGGTAACTGACGCACCAACAGGTTGATTTGATCAACCACACTCGGACCGATGATTAAACCTAATCCGGTAATGCCGCCAATTAGGGTTAAATATACTACAATCACCGCTAACCAGCGGGGAATTTTCAGGCTTTGCGCCCAGTTAACTAAGGGAATGATGGAGGCTGCTAATACCACCGAAATCATGATCAGGATAATTAATCCCTGAAGTTGCCATAATAAAACTAATAGTAAAACAGCACCAACAATCAACGGAACATTGGAAACTGACAGGGTGATATGTCTTTCCTGTCTGGGGGAGTTTTGGTCGCTCATCTTGGCGGTTAATTGCGTGAGTTAATCACAGATAAGGGGTTGACAGTGTTTTGATTTTAGTCGATTTCTGAACTAGAACGCCGCCTCGGAGGTGATTATTCTTGAGTCGCCCCAAATCCGGGAACTTTTGACGATCGATTCATGATCGATATAGTATCTACTAGCACTATTATATTTGAGAACCTATTTTGCTCTATGAGATTTCACTTGGAAGGATGGCCGTTTGCACCTAATTATTATGCGATCGCCACTTATTTTATCTGGCAAGAACTTTTGAGGCGATCGGATTTACAGGTTTCCTATCAAGCCAATCCTTCAGCCCCCCATGATTCTAACCCAATTCTCGATCGCTTACTGGGTCAGTTGTCAATTCCCACCCCAGACCACCCTAGGGATAGTAACTCAGCAGATATCTGTTTAAGGGTTTCCCCAGAAGTGGATTTTACCCCCACTGATAGCCAAAAAACTGGGATTTTGACCGCCCCACAATGGGGAACTCTCCTGAATATCAGTCCCGAAAATGTGTCACTAGCCCCTAATATCACCCTAATTACCCCGACAATGTGGTGTAAGGATGGATTACTTCGCGGCGGTATTCCACCTCACCAGGTCGCTGTTATCCCCCCTGGAGTTGACACGGAAATTTTCCACCCGTTAACCTCCCCAGACAGACAGGAATTGCGTAAATCTCTGGACTGGGACTATTATTTTGTGTTTATCCATGTTAGCAACCTCGAAAATACCGATGGTCTTCGCCCTCTCCTCAAAGCCTTTGCGGGGGTGGTGGAAGTTTACCCCCATGCTAGACTGGTATTGAAAGGCTGCACCCCACAGGGGGAAAAATTACTCCTCGAAAGCAGTCAAGCTATTTTAACTGATGCGGAAGCTACACGAGTACAGCCTAGGTTAGCCTACATTGGCGATAATTTACCTTTGGAGTCGGTGGCGAAATTGTATCAGGCGGCTGATGTTTATGTGTCCCCTGATGTCGCACCGGGGTTAAATTTACCGATTTTGGAAGCGATCGCTTGCGGTCTTCCCGTGATTTATTCTGAAGGTAGTCCCGCCCAAGAATGGACTCATCCTGATTTTGGCTGGGCGATTTCTAGCCAATTCCGAACCTTTGTGATTGACTATAAAACTCGGTTTTTGCTACATCCCAACTGGGAACATTTACTGACTTTAATGCAGCAGGCTATTGAACAGCCGCAAATCGGAACTATGGCGCGGGAGTTAGTCCCCCAGTTTGTCGCCCAAAAATTCACCTGGAAACATACCGTTGACCGGATTTTAGAAGTTCTTAACCCCCAGTCAAAACCCCCGGCGGCGCTGGGGTTAAATATCGGGGGCGCTCACATCAATTCTCCCCCCCGTAACCTGGTGGTCGAAGGTTGGCGATGGTTGCCCCATTCTTATGCTTTGATTAATAGCCATCAACTCCTAGAACTTAATCAGCGATCGCCCCTTAAACTATTCCATCGGGATATGCCCTATGTGACCACCGATTGGCAGCCTAGCCGAGGTTTATTTACCCAGGAAGAAGAGGCGATTTTGGACAGTATCCCCATACCCCCAGAAGACCTGAAAGCCGATGTAACTTTGAGGATGTATTGTCCGTTTAACTTGGCATCTTCTGACAGTAAAAAAACCTTTGTTTTTGGTTGTACAGAGTGGGGAATTGTGCCACAAACTATTTTGCGGGGAATGGGGGTTAAGTCTTTGAGGGAGGCTCATTTAAATTCTGATAGTATTATTATCACCGCTTCCGAATGGTCGCGCCAAGGTTTTTTGAATAGTGGCGCAGTCCCTGAAAGGATGGCGATCGTCCCCTTGGGATTTGACCCAAAGGTGCATTATCCCCTCAATGAAGAAGACCGCAATAGTCTCCGCCGTGAGTTAGGATGGAATGATTATTTTGTGATTCTCAATATTGGCATTATGTGGAATGAACGTCAGGGGGTCGCTAGGCTTTTAAAAGCCTTTGCACAAATTGCTGAGAGTTATCCAGAAGCGAGGTTAGTTTTAAAAGGTAGAGATGCGATTTTTAAGTCCAAAGAATCCATTAAAGCCGCCAGTAAACAAGTCTTAACTGATGCCCAAATGGATTTAGTTAAACCTCGGATTAGTTATATTGGCGATAATTTATCTGCCACCGAAATCGCCCGACTCTACAAGGCGGCTGATTTATATGTTTCTCCCTATTCGGCGGAAGGGTTTAATCTCCCCGTTTTGGAAGCCGTAGCCTGTGGAACTCCGGTTATCTGCACCAAAGGAGGGCCGACAGATGAGTTTACTAGAGAAGATTTTAGCTTTTATATTAATAGTCAGCTTAAATGTTTTCAAGATTCCGAAGGTGATACTAAGTTTTACTTAGAGCCTGACGGTAATCATTTGGTGGAATTGATGGAAAATGCCCTCAAAAACCCGGATTTAAGGAATAAGAATAAATCGGCGGGCTGCGAATTTGTGAGGGCGAGATTTACTTGGTCGAAAGTATGCGATCGCCTATTAGAAGTGTTATTGTCATCTTAAAACCCTTGACAATTCTCACCATGGGATGTCTAATGGAAGATTGCCAATCAGTTGCATACTTAACAAAGGCTCGGTCAGCACCCCCGGCTGAAGCACGGGGGCTTCCTGCCCCCCGCTTTCAGGTAGCTGACCAGCTTAAGCCTTAACTGGCTACGTTCAGAGCAAGAGTTAAAGTTCCTACCCTGGAATGCGTGCTAGTTCCAGGCTCTAGAACCAAATCGTTAAACAGTCCTAAGGGGTTAAGACAGTGCGATTTGGAAAGTACCGACTCTGAACATTAGCGAAGCAAACATTACCCCGCAAGGGAGTCGGAGCCAACCATAGCTCCATGGAGGGGCAACCATACCCCTCCACCCCGCAAGGGGGTGCTGGCGGCTAAAGCCGCTTGAGTCGGTTTTCCTCTCCGCGATCAATCACGGAGCTTCCAACCCTCCCAGGAGTTTTACGTGAAATACTTCTTTCTCTCAGAAGGGTGGACAATTGGACGGATTTGGGGTATCGGTGGCCTGTGGGATGTGGCCACCCAGCGGCGACTTCCAGATCTGCAAAAACTAGATGTATGTGTGTCCAACGATACAGACACTGAAAAAATGTGGCTGTACAGAGTTGAAGATGAAGTTCTGATGCTAGAAGTCAAACCCCAATGGACAGAACACCCATCAACAGGTATCGGTCAAGTAGTTCTCACCCGTCTAATTACTGCTGACCAGGTTCTGGACCGTCTGGGAACAGCATCAACCGAGTGCCGAGTCCAGGGCGGTCTTTTTTAGGAAAGCCGCCCCCCAGTGTTTAGATCTTGGGTTTTGCTTGCAATTGGTTCTAATAATCTATACAATTCTTTAACAAAATCTGCGAAAATTCTCAGCTTCTAGTTTTTGATAGAAGTAGGGGATGGATTGCGGTAACAAGTGTTGGTAGAATAGATCCCAAAGTTAGGACACCAACTGCAAACGCCAAAACCGAGCGTTAAAATCAAAAAACAGGCAAACTAACGAAGAATCTCATGGCTCATGGGAGGATATCGGAAGCCGCCTATAGAGGGCAGAGTTTTTGTCTGACCCGACCGTAATACCGGATACTGGATTGATGCTAGTGAAGGCTATGGCGGTTCAAATAGCGGGCTTGGTTTGTAATCTCTCATTTAAACGTCTGTAATTCACATTCATTGATTCTAGGAGGAGCGTAGTCAATGGGACTACCCTGGTACCGCGTACATACAGTAGTTCTGAACGATCCAGGACGGCTGATTTCTGTACACCTAATGCACACTGCTCTTGTCGCAGGTTGGGCGGGCTCTATGGCCCTGTACGAATTGGCAGTTTTTGACCCATCAGACCCAGTTCTAAATCCCATGTGGCGTCAAGGTATGTTTGTCATGCCTTTTATGGCTCGTTTGGGTGTAACTCAATCCTGGGGTGGCTGGAGTGTAACTGGAGAAGTAGCCGATAACCCCGGCCTTTGGTCTTTTGAAGGGGTAGCCGCTACCCATATCATCCTGTCAGGTCTATTATTCCTGGCAGCAGTTTGGCACTGGGTTTACTGGGACCTGGAACTGTTTACCGATCCTCGGACTGGTGAACCAGCCCTAGACCTGCCCAAAATGTTCGGAATTCATTTATTCCTATCTGGTTTACTTTGCTTTGGCTTCGGAGCCTTCCACCTGACCGGACTATTCGGGCCGGGAATGTGGGTTTCTGACCCTTATGGATTGACGGGGAGTATACAACCTGTCGCGCCTTCCTGGGGACCTGAAGGATTTAACCCCTTCAATGCTGGCGGTATTGCGGCTCACCATATTGCGGCGGGAATTGTTGGCATTATTGCTGGACTATTCCACCTGTCCGTCAGACCACCTCAGCGCCTCTACAAAGCCCTGCGTATGGGAAATATCGAAACTGTACTATCTAGCAGTATTGCAGCGGTATTCTTTGCGGCTTTTGTGGTAGCTGGAACTATGTGGTATGGTTCGGCTGCTACCCCGATTGAACTGTTTGGACCTACCCGCTATCAGTGGGATCAGGGATACTTCCAACAGGAAATTCAGCGCCGGGTACAAGCAAGCATTGCTCAGGGCGACAGCCCCTCAGAAGCATGGTCTAAGATTCCTGAAAAACTGGCATTTTATGACTATGTTGGTAACAGTCCCGCCAAAGGTGGCTTGTTCCGCGTTGGTCCGATGAACAAGGGCGATGGTATTGCTCAAGGTTGGTTCGGACATCCAGTATTTACTGATGCAGAAGGTCGCGAATTAACTGTTCGTCGTCTTCCTAACTTCTTTGAAACTTTCCCGGTCATTCTGACTGATGCTGATGGAGTGATTCGCGCTGACATTCCTTTCCGTCGCGCTGAGTCTCGCTACAGCTTTGAGCAAACTGGGGTGACTGTTTCCTTCTATGGTGGTGAACTGAATGGTAAAACCTTCACCGATCCCGCCTCTGTGAAGAAATATGCCCGTTTTGCTCAACAGGGCGAACCCTTTGCCTTTGACCGGGAAACTCTCGGCTCTGATGGGGTATTCCGCACCAGTACCCGTGGCTGGTTTACCTTCGGTCACGCTTGCTTTGCTTTGCTTTTCTTCTTTGGTCATATTTGGCACGGTTCCCGCACCATCTTCCGAGATGTATTTGCTGGGGTTGAAGCTGACCTGGAAGAACAAGTTGAGTGGGGTAACTTCCAGAAAGTTGGTGACCAAACAACTCGTGTTCAAAAGACTGTCTAATGGCAGTTGTTGAGTAGTTGTCAGGACAGGTTCATGGGTATATCAAGACTGGTGGCAGCCTTCCTCAATGGTTGGCGATCGCCTCTGGTGAAGATATCCGACCTGTCCTTTTTTTGGTGAAACTCCCGAAAAAATATCCAACCCCTCCCTATTCTCCTAGACTGGGGAAATTGGGGATTAAGTTAGGGCAGGTTTTTCAGAGTGGCATCAAGACTGATAGACTGGTAGTTAACCCGGGATATGAGGAAACATTGACATGGAAAGTGTTGCATACATATTAGTTTTGACGCTGGCTCTCGGCGTGTTGTTCTTTGCCATTGCCTTCCGGGAACCCCCCCGCATTGGTAAATAAGTCGCCAACAGCATTTGATTTTCTGATTCCAATTGGGTTGTAAGGGGTATGCTTCTTAGAACCCGATTGGATATGGCTTTCGTAAATCAATCAGCATCCATGGCAAAATCTGAGTTTAAAGGACGTATATTATGCAATGTCCCGTTTGCCAACATACCAGTACCCGTGTGTTAGAATCGCGATGGGCTGAATCACTGAAAAGCATCCGGCGACGGCGGGAATGTCTCAATTGTAAACACCGTTTTACCACTTATGAACGCATCGAGTTGGTTCCTTTAACGGTGATTAAGCGTGACGGACGGCGAGAATCTTTCGATGGTTCCAAATTGTTACGGGGTTTAGTTCGTGCCTGCGAAAAAACTGGCATCGCTTCTTCTGAACTAGAAACCATGATCGAAGACATAGAAGCAGAACTCCAACAGCGTGCCACCCGCGAGGTTTCCAGCCCAGAAATTAGTGAGCTTGTACTCGATCGCCTCAAACCCATAAGTGAAGTGGCTTATATTCGCTTCGCCTCAGTTTACCGGGAATTCCAGGGAATACAAGATTTTATAGCATCCCTGACTGATTGGGAACGGACACCCGCAGTCATTCCAGAAACTTCTGACCAACATCTACCCACTGAAAGCAACCACCCCACCCCTAGCCCAGTCATGAGGTAGGCTCCTCCCAGGTATACCGAAGGAGGGCCAGGCAGCTCATTGCTAAAGTCAGAGTTTGATGATGTCATCCGCTCAACTCTGGGGATAATCTTACCACAAATATGCTGAAGTCAGCACCCCCGGCTGAAGCACAGGGGCTTCGTGCCCCCCTTTCAGGTAGCTGACCAGCTATAGCCTTAACTGGCT
>NZ_JBIMLI010000049.1:0-31537 GCF_051859755.1 Limnospira sp. | reverse complement strand
ATTGATAGTGCCATCCCCAGCAGATATCTACTCTGGGATAGGCTCAAAACCACATCTACCAGGACTAACTGAAAATGCAACCACAAGAATTGCTTGACAAATACAAACTAGGTGAACGCGACTTCCCCGGAGTCGATTTATCTTATACTACTTGGCAAGGATGTAATTTGAGTGAGATTAACTTAGAAGGTGCTGATTTCAGCAACTCTGACTTTAAAAATATGACTTTTAATAGGGCTAATCTCAAGAATTGTAACTTTAGTGGGTCAACTTTGCAATTCGTAGAATTTGTTAATGCCGATTTAACTAACGCCTGTTTTATCGAGTCTGATTTGCGCGCCATAGATTTTTCTGGGGCAGATTTAACCGGGGTTCAATTCCAGGAATCTAGTCGATTTAGTGATATTAATATGGCTAAAGCTATTATCAAAAATGTCAATTTTTCTGGCATTAATATGACTGGGATAAAGTGGTCGCTTTTTGATTTAGAAGGCTGTAATTTTTCTCGCATCAATGGAACCTGCATAAACTTAGCTAATTCTAACTGCAAAAACTGCAATTTTAAAATGGCAATTCTCGAAAATGCTATCTTAAAAGACACTTGTTTAGAGGGAGCTAATTTAAAGCAAGCCAACCTCAAAAAAGCTAATCTGATGAAAGCCAAAGTTAAAAATGCTAGTTTTATCGGAGCCAATTTAACTAATGCTTATGTTTATGCGTCTAACTATCAAGAAGCTGAAATAATTGGCGCAATTATGCCAGACGGTGAAGTTTACGACCCTGATGATTATTCGATTGTGGAAGGGGTGGAGTCTGGGGTAAACTCGACTAAGGCAGTATTTATTAATACAGAAAACGCGCCGAAATCTCCTAATAGTCCTCACCAAGCAGTTATCATTAATGGCTTTATATATATTGCGGGTCAAATAGCGATAGACCCCCGCCTAAATATTATGTTATGTGATGACGAAATTACCGACCAGACGCGGCGAGTTATGGATAATATTGGCGCGATTTTAACGGCGGCGGGAGTAGGTTGGTCTAAGGTGGTGACCACCACCATTTTTATGGTAAACTTGCAGGAAAGCGATCGCATGAATAGCGTTTACTCTAGCTATTTCACAAATGAAAATCTGCCAATTTGTACCTGTGTAGCCGTGTCGCAACTCCCGGAAAATGCCCGAGTCCAAATCCAATGTATAGCCAGCACCTAAAAAATGCACTATTGGCGTATAATCAGATATAATTGATAGTGCGATACCCAGCAGATATCTACTCTGGGATAGGGTCAAAACCACATCTACCAGGACTAACTGAAAATGGAAGCACAAAAATTGTTTGACAGATACAAACTAGGTGAACGCGACTTCCCCGGAGTCGATTTATCTTATACTACTTGGAAAGGATGTAATTTGAGTGAGATTAACTTAGAAGGTGCTGATTTAAGCAACTCTGACTTTCAAGAGATGACCTTTGATCATGCTAATCTCAAGAATTGTAACTTTAGTGGGTCAACTTTCCAATCCGTACAATTTGTTAATGCCAACTTAACTAACGCCTGTTTTATCAAGTCTGATTTGCAAACCATAGATTTTTCTGGGGCAGATTTAACCGGGGCTCAATTCGAGGAATCTAGTCGATTTGATGATATTAACATGGCTAAAGCTATAATCAAAAATGTTAATTTTTCTGGTAGTAAAATGTTTTCCATAAATTGGTCGTATTTGGATTTAGAAGGATGTAATTTTTCTGGCATTTATGGATTCCGCATCAACTTGGCTGCAGCTAACTGCAAAAAATGTAATTTTAAAATGGCAAATCTAGAGGAAGCCATCTTGAGAGAGACTTGTTTAGAGGGGGCTAATTTCAAGCAAGCTAACATCAAAACAGCTAATCTAATGAAAGCCAAAGTTAAAAATGCGAGTTTTGTCGGAGCCAATTTAACTGATGCCAATTTGTACCTAACTAACTATCAAGAAGCTCAAATCATTGGCGCAATTATGCCAGACGGTGAAGTTTATGACCTCGATGATGATTTGATTGTGGAAGGGGGGGAGTCTGGGGGAAACTCGACTAAGGCAGAATTTATTAATACAGAAAACGCGCCGAAATCTCCTAATAGTCCTCACCAAGCAGTTATCATTAATGGCTGTATATATATTGCGGGTCAAATAGCGATAGACCCCCGCCTAAATATTATGTTATGTGATGACGAAATTACCGACCAGACGCGGCGAGTGATGGATAATATTGGCGCGATTTTAACGGCGGCGGGAGTAGGTTGGTCTAAGGTGGTGAAAACGACGATTTTTATGGTAGACTTGCAGGAAAGCGATCGCATGAATAGCGTTTACTCTAGCTATTTCACCGATGGAAATCTGCCAATTTGTACCTGTGTAGCGGTGTCGCAACTCCCGGAAAATGCACGAGTGCAAATAGAATGTATAGCCACCTTATAGCATAAAGCAGCCCCCCAGAGGTGGGGGGTTTGTGGGTGAGGGAAAACTCAGTTAATCACGAAGGGACTAAACCTGAGAATTAATCAACATTAGTCCATTCAGTATGGAAAAACTGCCCCCGGGGTTTATCGATACGCTCATAAGTATGAGCGCCAAAATAGTCTCGTTGTGCTTGAGTTAAATTTTGAGGTAAACTCACGCGGCGATAACTATCAAAATAATCCAAAGAAGCACTAAAAGCCGGGACGGGAATACCCATAGTATTGGCAGTGACGAGAACTTCCCGCCAAGCGGACTGACGGTCAAGAATAGTCTGCTTAAACTCGGGCGCAAGTAGCAAATTAGGCAATTGTGGATTTTGGTCATAAGCCTGCTTAATTTTATTCAAAAATCCCGCCCGAATAATGCAGCCACCTTTCCAAATGCGGGCAATTTCGCCCAAATTCAGATGATAATTAAACTCCTGAGAAGCCTTACCAATAAGCGCCATACCCTGAGCATAAGAACAGATTTTCGAGCAGTACAAGGCATCACGAACCTTATTAATAAAAGCGCTAACATCGCCATCAAAATTAGCACTAGGTCCCGGCAATTGCTGAGAGGCGGCTACCCGTTCATCCTTATAGGAAGAAATAATCCGGCTATTCACAGCAGCAGTAATGGTAGGGATAGAAACGCCCAACTCCAAAGCACTAACGACGGTCCAGCGTCCGGTTCCTTTTTGTCCAGCCGAGTCCAAAATCAAGTCAACGAGAGGCTTGCCAGTTTCGGGGTCTTTTTGCTTAAAAATATCGGCAGTAATTTCAACCAGAAAAGAGTTTAACTCATCGGTGGTGTTCCACTCAGCAAAGACCTCATAAAGCTGTTGTTCATTCAAGCCAATGACATTACGCAGGAGGTCATAGGCTTCTGCGATCAGCTGCATATCGCCATATTCAATGCCGTTGTGAACCATTTTGACATAGTGACCGGCACCGCCAGGGCCAATATAAGTGACACAGGGGCCGTCATCAACTTGAGCGGCAATTTTAGTTAAAATGGGTTCAAGGGCCTGATAGGAATTCTCGGTTCCTCCGGGCATTAAACTAGGACCCCATAATGCGCCTTCCTCGCCACCACTGACACCCATACCCATAAACCCTAAACCAGTAGCTTCGAGTTCCTTGGTGCGCCTCTCTGTGTCCTCATAGAGAGAATTTCCCCCGTCGATAATCATATCATCCTGATCCAACAGGGGTTTCAATTGGTCAATGACGGCATCGACAGGTTTACCGGCTTTGACCATGACGAGGATACGCCGGGGACGTTCCAGGGACTGGACAAATTCTTCGAGGCTGTAGGCGGGTTTGACATTTTTTCCTGGGGCGCGTTTTTGCATAAACTCATCAGTTTTGGCACTGGTGCGGTTATAAACAGCGACAGGAAAGCCATTGCGTTCGACATTTAGGGCGAGGTTTTCACCCATGACCGCTAGACCAATGACACCAAATTTTTGCTCTGACATAAACTTCCCTATAATGGTTGGCTGATTTGTACTTTAGACTGTATCGTTAATTTTTATAGCAGACTAAGGCGATCGCTTTTTTTTAAAACTCTGGTGCTAATTCTCCCAGCGACTACACAGACAAGAAGGCAACCAGAGCAGTTATATGGACTTTCAGCAGTGGGACATAATTTAAGGCGGCGATAGTTCTGTGAACGAAAAAAGGGCGACTTGTAGCCGCCCCAAACACCCACGAGAATGTAGTTATTTACCGAGATTCAAACCAGCATTTTCTTGGCTGTATTCTTCCATCTCAATAGGTACAGGCTGCACATTCCAGATTTCATTACAATACTCTCGAATAGTGCGATCGCTAGAAAACTTAGCCATCCGCAGTGCATTCAAAATAGACATCCGAGTCCACTTATCCTGATCACTGTAAGTTTTGGAGACCTGTTTATGGCAGTCCACATAAGCCTGATAATCAGCAAAAAGCATATACTGATCATGGTACATCAGGGAATCAACCAAAGGCTTAAACAGCTCTTTATCACCGTGGGAGAAATAGCCAGCAGCAATGCGATCGATTACCGCTTTCAGGGACGGATTACTGCTATAATAATCCCTGGGATTATAACCTTTCGCCTTAGTATCAGCGACTTCCTGTGCGGTCAAACCAAACAGGAAGAAATTTTCCTCGCCTGCTTCTTCGCGGATTTCAATATTAGCACCATCCAAGGTGCCAATAGTCATCGCGCCATTCATAGCAAACTTCATGTTTCCGGTTCCAGAGGCTTCTTTTCCAGCGGTAGAAACTTGTTCAGACAAATCGGCAGCCGGATAGATACGCTGACCCAAAGAAACATTAAAATTGTTGAGGAAAACAATCTTTAAGCGACCTCTAACATCAGGATCATGGTTAATGACATCAGCCACGGAATTAGTGAGCTTGATAATCAACTTCGCCATAAAATAACCGGGGGCAGCCTTACCACCAAAGATAAAAGTACAGGGTACAATATGCTGGTCAGGATTCTGCTTAATCTGATTATACAGGGCGATAATATGCAGCAAATTCAAATGCTGACGCTTGTACTCATGAATCCGTTTCACCTGTATATCAAACATCGAATGGGGGTCAACTTCGATGCCGTTATGTTCCCAGATATATTGGGCTAACTGTCGCTTATTGTGCAGCTTAATTTCTCGCCACTGCTGACAGAAATCGGGGTCATCAACATATTTTTCCAACTGCTTGAGTTGACTAAGGTCTTTCAACCAACCCTCACCGATTTTCGAGTTGTAAAGTTCAGCGAGTTTAGGATTACACATCAAAATCCAGCGTCGGGGAGTGACACCATTAGTCTTATTAATGAACTTTCCGGGCCACAACTTATAGAAATCCCGGAGAGTGTCTTGTTTAAGGAGTTGGGTATGCAATGCAGCCACGCCATTAACAGCATGACTACCGACGCAAGCCAAATTCGCCATACGGACATACTTTTCGCCGGACTCATCAATCAGAGAAAGACGACTGATCAAATTATCATCACCAGGATACCAGCGTTTAACGTCCTCCAAGAAGCGGCGGTTAATTTCATAGATAATCTCTAGGTGGCGGGGAAGTAGATATTCAAACAAACCCACAGACCATTTTTCCAGAGCTTCTGGCAGTAAGGTATGGTTGGTATAGGAGAAGGTCTTTTGAGTCACCCGCCAAGCGGTATTCCAGTCCATCTCATGTTCATCCATTAACAATCGCATCATTTCAGCGATCGCTACTGCCGGGTGAGTATCATTAAGTTGGATAGCGGCGGTATCATGAAGATTATGCAGGCTAGGATGTCGCAGTAGGTGAGTGCGGATAATATCCTGTAGGGAACAAGAAACAAAGAAAAACTGTTGTTCTAGTCGCAATTGCTTACCTTGGGGGGTGTTATCGTTGGGGTATAACACCTTAGAGATAGTTTCCGATCGCATTTTTTCAGCGACCGCGCCATCATAGTTGCCAGCATTGAAGGCATCAAAATTGAAATCATCAGAAGCCTCAGCCCGCCACAAACGCAGGGGATTAACCGTATTAGTATCATAACCGGGAACGGGAGTATCATAGGGAATCCCGACTACCCGGTTAGCGGGAATCCAACGAACCTTATACTCTCCCTTTTCATTATGGTACATTTCGGTATGGCCCCCCAATTTCACCTCAACGGCTTGGTCAGGGTGGGCAATTTCCCAAGGATTACCAAAGCGCAACCATTTATCAGGGACTTCTGCTTGCCATCCATCGCGGATCGCCTGGGTAAAAATCCCAAATTCGTAGCGAATACCATAACCCACAGCGGGAATTTCCAGAGTAGCCAAGGAATCGACGAAGCAAGCGGCTAACCGCCCCAAACCGCCATTACCCAAGCCGGGGTCGGGTTCATGTTCGAGGATTTCATCCAAGTCTAACCCAGACTCTTCGACGGCCTGACGTACCCGATCATAAAGATGGAGGTTAATCAGACTATTACCCATGTGGCGACCCATGAGAAACTCAGCGGAGAGGTAGTAAACTACCTTAACATCTTTCTCCATGTAAGTTTTCATGGTCTTTAGCCAACGACTCAGGAGGCGATCGCGCAAAGTGTAAGCCAAAGCCATATAAAAGTCATCCTGGGTAGCCAGGGACTCATACTTACCCTGAAGATAAAACAGGTTATCTGCAAAAGCCCGTTTGAGAGTTTCCACATTTGTACCTGTGCGATCGTCCTCAATCTGAATTGGACATTGATCGATAGGGATAAGAGGCTGCGTCATAAATTCTCCTTTTCCTGTCTGATACATTTACGCGACATTTTTCCGGTTGTTCCCGGACAATGCGACGATAGCACTATTACCCGTTAAGGTAACAGAGGCGGTATCCCGCAAAGCTTTTAGAAAGATTCCAAAAGCACCGTTCCAGTCCCGTGGTAGAGTGAACCCGCACTCCGGACATCGGAACACTTTTGAGCCACCTAGCTGGGAATGGACATGACCACAGTGAGTACAGGTTTTGCTGGTGTATTCTTCGGTCACATCTACAACTCTTGATAAGTATGGCTCAACTCGGCACTAATTGATAGTAATGACCAAAAACCTTCTGGAAACCCCCCAGACCCCCAGAGTTAATCAATCCACATCGGAACCCTTGACCCGGTGGACAGTCCCATCAATCCAACCATCTGGAAACCCTGACAAACTCTTCCCAACTATTATCAATTGCGGATTCCCCGACCCACCGCTATAGTTAGCAGTAGGTCTTAGCAGCGAAATTATGAGTACAATTCCCAAAATCGAATATCTCAAAGTTATAAATTACCGCGCCTTACAAAATCTCGAATTAAAAAGAATTACTCCCCTCACCGTATTTTTAGGTCCCAATGGCAGTGGCAAATCCACAATTTTTGATGTGTTTGCCTTTCTATCTGAATGCTTTACCGAAAGCCTCAGCAAAGCCTGGGATAGACGGGGGAGATTTCGAGAACTCCGCACCCGAGATAGTCAAGGCTGCATTGTGATTGAATTAAAATACCGAGAAACCTCCGACTCACCTTTAATTACCTATCATCTCGCCATCAATGAAGAAAATAATCGCCCTTTTATCGCCGAAGAATGGCTGCATTGGCGACGAGGAGGACAAGGTAAACCCTTCCGTTTTTTGGACTTTAAAAATGGGGAAGGACAAGTCATCAGTGGGGAAATGCCAGACCCACAAGACGAAAGAATCACGGAACAACTTGACTCCCCGGAATTATTAGCGGTTAATACTTTGGGGCAATTTGCCAAACATCCCCGGGTTAGTGCTTTAAGGCGGTTCATCACCGGATGGTATTTATCCTATTTAACCGCCGACAATACCCGCAGCATTCCCGAAGCAGGAACCCAAGAAAGATTATCCACAACGGGGAATAATTTACCCAATGTTATCCAATATTTAAAAGAACAACATCCCCAGCGTTTAGAGGAAATCTTAAAAACTTTATCTTCCCGAATTCCTCGCTTAGAAAAAGTAGAAGCATCAATTATGCCAGATGGTCGTCTGTTATTACAAATAAAAGACGCACCTTTTTCTCATCCAATTCTCGCCAAATTTGCCTCAGACGGAACTTTAAAACTATTGGCATATTTAACTGTATTATATGACCCAAAACCTCCTCAATTAGTCGGCATTGAAGAACCCGAAAATCACTTACACCCGGTTTTATTGCCACAACTGGCTGAAGAATGCCGGACAGCTTCTGCTAATACTCAATTAATGGTAACTACCCATTCTCCATTTTTTGTAAATAGTCTAAAGCCAGAAGAGTTATGGGTACTTTATCGAGATAGCCAGGGTTTTACTCAAGCTAAAAAAACCGCAGATATGCAGGGAGTCAAAGAGTTTATAAATCAAGGTGCCTTGCTTGGTTCTCTCTGGATGGAAGATTTTTTTGACGTGGGAAATCCTCTCATAAATTTGTGATTTTTTTAACTATACTTAATCCCCCAATTCGCCCCGGAGGTTTACATTTTATCCGGCGAGGTTTTGGGATAAATTACTATGATAATATGATAATATATAAATTAGGCGATCGCCTTTAATTAATTCCCGGAATCATCAGAAAATGAGTTGGTCAAATCAACCCCCAAACCCCTCCCCTCAACGATTAGAGATTTTCATTAATCCCGCCAGCGGTAAAGGTAAATCCTTACAGATATTTGAGCAAATAAAACCCATTTTAGCACACCATAACACCGCCTTTAATGTCACCTGCACCCGTCATGCTGGCGACCTCCAAAACCGCGTCAAAAATATGGATTTATCCTCAATTGATGGCTTAGTAGTTGTGGGGGGAGATGGTAGCATTCATGAGGTAATTAACGGCTTAATGAACCGTCAAGACTGGGAAAAAGCCATTAAAACACCTCTGGGAATCATCCCCGCCGGTACCAGTAATGGCTTATGTAAAACCCTGCTACAAGAAGCTGGAGAAACCTATAATCATATCAATGCTACCATTGCCATCACCAGAGGCAATATTCAACCCCTGGATATCTTGGGAGTCCAACAAAGCGAAGGCGAAAGCGATCGCTTTTATTATAGCATTCTCTCCATAGCCTGGGGATTAATTGCTGCCGTCGATATCAAATCGGATAATCTGCGGTTTTTGGGTTCTTTAAAAACCGACATTTATGCACTATGGGAAATCTGGAAACTGCGTCATTATCGAGGCAAATTATCGCTAATTACTGCCGACTGTGAATCTCCCCTTATAATTGAGGATGATTATATACTGTTATGGGCGATGAATGTTCCCTGGGCGGCTTATAATCTTAATCCCGCACCTCACTCTCACCCCACAGATGGAAATATAGATGTTTTATTAGTGCGGCGTGGTATCTCTAAATTCAACTTAATTAAGGCTTTTTTATTGTGCAATAAAGGACAGCATCTAGCCATCCCAGGAATCGAATATTATAAGCTGCGAGGTTTTCACCTAGACCCCCAAGATGGAGAATTTTTAGCCATAGACGGGGAACCTATTTCCTCAGCCCCCATTAAAGTTGAAGTCCTACCCAATTTGGCGCGTGTCTTTCATCCTTAAATACCTAGCCATGTCTGAGTCAGTGTCTGATTATGATTGACTTCTGCCAACTAATGTGATACTTATTGGCTGATAACAAAACATTTATCAACCATCAAAATATGTCAGATACCGTCTACGAAAAGACCTCGGAACTTCCCGAAAATTCCATCGTTTCCCCTCAATCTCCCCTAGACAAAATCCTGCAATTTTTCACGCTCAAAATCGCCAAAGTCTTGATTAATGTGTCTTGGATAACCCCCAACGGCATCACCTGGACTTCTTTATTGATTGGCGGCGGGTTGGCAGGTTTTTTAATCTTAAAACATTACTATCTTTGGGCAGTTGTAGCCATAGTAATTAGTGGGTTACTAGACTGTTTGGATGGAGACCTAGCCCGGAGTAGGGGTATCGCTTCCGATACGGGAAACTTACTGGATAGTGTCTTAGATCGCTATGTGGATTTTTTGATAATATCAGCCCTAATCTTAGATAACCCTAGGGATAACTTAGTCGTGGGATTAATAGCACTTTTGGGAACTACAATGGTTCCCTATATCCGCGCCAAAAGTGAATCATTAGGTCGCAGCAGTATCGCTAGTATTGGTAGCCGGGCTGTGCGAACAGTTTTGATTATTGTAGGATTATTAACCGGGCAAATTTTCCCCCTACTGATAGCTTTGGCGGTAATATCTAATGTGGCGGCTATACATAGATTTGCTCACGCCCTGAACCCAGGGAACGAATAAACCCAACAACTCAATCGGGGTGAGTCTCCCAAATGGGTGGATTGATCAATTCATGGCGATCGCCTTTAGTTGTAGAATGAATCAGGATTTCTGCTCTTCCCCATTAGGGGGGATAATCGCCCTGACTTAGGGTTTCTGGGGGTGTAACTGCATAAACAACCTATCTCGATTGCGATCGGATTTTCGCTCCATACAATAACCAACTACTTAACAGCCCATGGCATCTTCCCGAAAGTACCCACTCACAGCCATTCTGACTGGTATTATAATTAATCTCTCCGCCTGGTTTCCTGGACCAGTGAAAGCCGAAACAATTTTGGGAGTAGTACGTTCCCCATTACCGACAGCAGACTGGAATAGTGTAGAAAGCCGACTACAAAGCAGTCGCATCAACTATCAAACCATTGATATAGATAATCTCAATAGCGCGGAAGCATTACGGGGACTGCGAGTATTATTTCTTCCCAATGTGGAAGTAATGACCACAGACCAAATTCGTATATTAGAACAATGGGTACAACAGGGAGGGCGCTTAATAGCCAGTGGGACAGTGGGGAACCGTTCAACTCCCTTAGCGCGTGAAAGACTAAGAACCCTAATCGGGTCTTATTGGGCTTTTCCCCTGAGTAACCCAGCCACGCCGATTTCTCAAAGCGATCGCTGTCAAGATCAGATTTGTCGTAATATAACAGAGTGGGCCGCCACAGTGAACACCAGTGGAACCGTAGCAGGTGGGGTATTAATTCCCGCCACCCAAGAAAGCTACACCGCCGGAGTTTGGCAGGGTAGCAGCGCTTCCGCCGCCGCTATTGCGACCACCCAGGCTATTTATTTAGGATGGCATTGGGGACGCGGAGAGTCACCAGAAGTAGATACAGCTTGGTTACAGGCTGCTATTAATCGTTACACTGGGGCTAGCAGTCCCCCACAATCCTCTGTAGCCCGCCAAAATCACACCATACAACCAGCGCCACCCCGGCGGCTTAGTGAGTCCCCGACAACTATTCAAACCCCCCCTCAGCAGTCAAATACAGCGTCCCGGACAACTATTCAAACCCCCCCACCAGCTAATCGAGTTAGTAACCCCAACCTAGCCTCAGTCAACCCCCGTCCTTCTTTGCTGCAATTATTTACAGACCCCTCGGAACAATCAGCGCCAGCAGGGTTAGAGGTCAAACCGGGTAACGACCCCATTGATAACACTACCGCCATTTTGATGAGGGAAGAATTAGAGAATCTGTTGGGTAGGTTTGAAAATGCTGTTATAGCTTCGGCTTCTGGTAGTACCCCCATTAACTTGCAGATAGCTTCGGCTGAACCGAAAAATCCAGTGACTACAATTGCTAGACACGCCACATCTTCTATACCATCAAGGACACAAAATGCGATCGCCCTAGCCCAACAAGCGATTAAACAGTTTCCCGAATTGGTAGCCGCCCAAAATTGGGTAGCTGCCAGAAGATTATGGTTAGATGCCCGTCAAAAATTGTGGGAAAATTACCCCACCGACGGAGAGCGATCGGGTGCAGAAATTCGGGCAGTTTGGCTAGATCGTGGTACAATCGTCGCGGCCAGAGGAGAAGCAGGACTCGCCCAAATATTTGACCGTTTGGCAGATGCCGGAATTAATACCGTATTTTTTGAAACTGTCAACGCCGGATATACTATCTACCCCTCGCGAGTTGCACCCTCCCAGAATCCTTTGACCGTCGGTTGGGACCCTTTAGCTGCGGCGGTGAAACTAGCAAAAGCTAGGGGTATGGAATTACACGCCTGGGTTTGGGTATTTGCGATCGCTAATCAGCGACACAATGCCCTCTTGCGACAACCTGACAGTTATTTAGGTCCTGTGTTGTCCGCTTACCCGGAATGGGCTAATTTGGATAACCAGGGTCGGACTTGGCATGAAAACGATCGCAAGGCTTACCTAGATCCAGCTAACCGGGAAGTCCGCAGTTATCTATTACGTTTGGTCGGAGAAATAGCCCACAATTATCAGGTTGATGGCATTCATCTCGACTATATCCGCTATCCTTTTCAGGATGCTAACCGAAATTTTAATTTTGGCTATGGTACAGCCTCCAGAACCCAGTTTAGAGATTTAACTGGAGTTGACCCCATTTCTCTGACTCCCCGTGATGGGGTATTATGGCAACAGTGGACACAATTTCGCTCTGATCAGGTGACATCTTTTGTCCGCGATGTCCGACAACTGTTAAGCACTAATTATCCGAATGTCATTCTCTCGGCGGCGGTGTTTCCACACCCGGAAACTGAACGCATTGCCAAAATTCAACAACATTGGGAAGTTTGGGCGCGTCAAGGATATCTTGATTTGCTAGTCCCTATGACTTATTCCCTCGATACTAATCGCCTACAGCGCATTACTCAACCTCTCACCGGACCACAACAGTTAGGGCTTACTTTAATCGCCCCCTCCGTCAAACTTTTGGATATTCCTAATGTGGTGGCGATCGACCAAATTCAAGCCCTCCGAGATTTACCTAGTGGCGGCTATTCCATTTTTGCCGTGGAAACTATTGATAGCAACTTACAGGGATTTTTGCGTCGCACTCAAAATAATGGCGGAAACCACAGCCCCATTATCCCCTATCGTCAGCCTCTCAAAGCTGCCAGCGATCGCTATTTAGCCCTCAAGCGAGAGTGGAGTTTTCTCCTCGCTAATGACCAACTCTGGATCAGGGAATCTCAACTAAACAGCTTTAGAAACCAAGCAGAGGTTTTAGCACAGGCTTTGCAAAATTTGGCTGAGTCCCCCAATCCTCAAGCCTTGAGTCGCGCTCAACGAGAATTAGCTACTTTTCAATCTCAATTTAACGGTTATATGACCCTCCATGCTAGGGAAAAACCCTACCAAGTCCAAAGTTGGCAAAATCGATTGGCTAGTTTAGATATGCTGTTACGATACGGCGCACACAGACTCAACTGATAATAGATGCGATCGCGCGGGGGGTGGGTTCCACCACTAATCACATCTAAGGGCGAGAAGATTTATCAACTCGCCCTCTGACTCTGACCACAGTAGCTATGAATCCTAACCGGACAATTTTCGGTATATTTAATTTAAGCCGATTCGTGCTGGCGTCGCCAAGCCGGATGCCAGAGAACCTCTGCAGTTGACCGTTTTTCCACCATTTCCTTAGTAATCACACAGCGGTTAACATCCTTGCGGGAGGGTAACTCATACATTACCTCTAACATTAGTTCTTCCAAAATCCCGCGCAACGCACGAGCCCCTGTTTTACGTCGGTAGGCTTCTTTAGCGATCGCAATTAAAGCATCAGGTTCAAACTCCAAAGAGACATTATCCATTTTCAGCAGTTGTTTATACTGCTTAACCAAAGCATTATGAGGCTCAGTCAAGATTTTCACCAGCGCCTCCTCATCCAGAGGTGAAATCACAGTCAGGACTGGAACCCGACCGATAAACTCAGGAATCAAGCCAAATTTCACCAAATCTTGAGGTTCCACATTTTGGAGAATTTCCGTCGTGTCCACAGATGTTTTCTGCACCTCTTCTCCTGGCTTAACACCTGGTTGAATAAAGCCCAGGGACTTTTTACCCATCCGTTGTTCAACCAGCTTATCGAGACCCACAAAAGCACCGCCGCAGATAAACAGAATCTTGCTCGTATCAATTTGGATAAAATCTTGATAGGGGTGCTTCCTTCCCCCTTGGGGTGGCACATTAACCACAGTTCCTTCTAAGATTTTCAACAGAGCTTGTTGTACCCCTTCCCCAGAAACATCTCGCGTGATAGAGGTATTTTCACTTTTGCGGGCAATTTTATCAATTTCGTCTATATAGATAATTCCCTGCTGTGCTGCTTCGATATCGAAATCAGCTACCTGTAGCAACCGCAGTAGGATATTTTCTACATCATCTCCCACATAGCCAGCTTCTGTCAGCGTAGTAGCATCAGCCACCGCAAACGGAACATCCAGGAGTTTAGCCAGAGATTCTGCTAGGAGAGTTTTACCACATCCAGTCGGTCCCATTAGTAGAATATTCGATTTCTGTAATTCTACCTGCTCGTCGCTATAGCCTTGTGTTTCGTCAAAGTCCTGATTGCTAATGTTTCCCGCATCTACACTAAGACGCTTGTAGTGGTTGTAGACTGCCACTGATAAGACTTTTTTGGTATTGTTTTGGCCAATGACGTGCTTATCCAGGTACTGTTTGATTTCCACTGGCTTAGGAAGTTCTGTTAGGGGTGTTAGTCTCGGCTGGGAAGGAGATGGTCTAGTTTCTACACCTAGACCCGGTTGTGGTTTATTTCCAGCCCTTTCTGAAAACTCTTCTTCCAGGATTTCATTACAAAGTTCCACACACTCATCGCAGATATAGACCCCAGGGCCTGCGATTAACTTGCGAACTTGTTCCTGAGATTTGCCACAAAAAGAACACCGTAAATGGGAATCATACCTGGACATATTTAACCTTATTGTCGATAGTTTCTAGCTTTTCTGGGGGAAAAAAATCTTTAAGTAAATCTAAAGATTCAGTCATTTCGCCCCTGTTGGGTTTTCTAGCCGTGTTTTGCTCTACCTTAAACTTAACATTTAATCATGCTAGGGTGGTAGCTAATACTGTTAAAAGATGTTGCTAACTATTTGACCAGCCAACAACCAAGCTCAACAGGGATGGGTTGACAGGTGGGGTAAATTATGATATATTTCACAACCCCGATCATCTTTCATGATAACAGAGGTCAATTGAAAAAGCAACCCACCCCCGGCTCCCAGGGTCAGATTGATAATTAACGATCGCGTAAAACTTTTAATAGAGTCGTCATGGTGTGAGGTAGGGGTGCGATCGCTTCTATTAATTCCCCTGAAGTGGGATGCTGTAGCGTCAGTTTCCAGGCGTGGAGGGCTTGTCCGGGGAGGTTGACTCCCACGGAACGACCTTTTCCATAGACGCGATCGCCCACGATAGGATGACCCATGCTGGCGCTGTGAACGCGAATTTGGTGGGTGCGACCTGTCTCTAGTTCAAATTCTATCAAAGTGTAGTTTCCCAGGCGTTCCTTGACTTTCCAGTGCGTGATAGCGCTACGTCCGCCTTGGTGTTGGGGTACAATTGCCATTTTTTGGCGATCGCTTGGGTGGCGACCTATAGGCTGGTCAATGACACCGGAGGTAGTTTTCGGGACACCATAGATGATCCCTAAATATTGGCGGCGGGCGGTTTTGGCTTGAATTTGCGCTTGTAGGTGTTGGTGGGCGTGGTCAGTTTTGGCGATCGCGATCGCTCCTGTGGTATCTTTATCTAGGCGATGAACTATACCCGGACGCTGTACGCCGCCAATACCAGCTAAGGTTTCACAATGGGCTAATAGGGCGTTGACTAGCGTATCATTTTCGTGTCCTGGGGCGGGATGAACTACCAAGCCAGCCGGTTTATTTATGATGAGTAGTTCTTCATCTTCATAGAGTATATCTAGGGGGATATTAGTAGCCTTTAATTCTAACGGAATGGCTGGCGGGATTTCCACTTGAATGCGATCGCCAATTTGAACTGTAGCCTTTTTCGACGTACAGGGCGAATTATTTATCCAAACATGACCCGACGAAATTAAGGCTTGCAGACGGGACCTAGACAACTGGTGTACCCTTTCTGATAACCACTTATCCAGGCGTTGATTTTCCCCATCTTTATCTTCGCAAATTAATTCAATAACCATAGATTTTTACAAGGGAGTTTCTGTTTCCACAATAATATCCCATCTTTCTAATGTTGTGCCTAAAATTCGGTCTAATTCAGTTAACGAGTTGAGGTAGTCAATTTTGGCATTTAATTCCGCATTTTGAGCGTTGACTAAATCATCTTGAAACCGGACTAAATCGACTACAGAAGTATTACCCACACCTAGCCTAATCTTTTCTTCCTCATTATTTAGTTCCTGTCTCCTAAATTCTGTCAACTCTTGAGCCAACTCTAATTTTTGATAATTATCCCGAACATCCCGCACAGCATTGGCTACATTAATATCAATTTGTTGTCTTTCTTCTACCAAATCATTTTGGGCTTGTATTAGACTAATACGACGGCGCTCAAACTCTTGTTCTATAGTGCGATCGCCCAATTCTTTGCTAAACACAATTCCCGCCCTTAATTCCGTTCTATCTTCTACAATATTCGGTGAGGGATTATGGCGAATTCCTGTATCCAAGTCAATCTGCCATCGTCGATTATTTTCCGCTATAATTAAAGCAGTTTCTGCCTTTTCTATTTCTAGTTTAGCCTGTAAATAATCTGGTCTATTGACTAAGGCGATTTCTCGAATTTCCTGCAATTCTGGCATTTCTAGTTCATCCAAATCTATTTGGACAGCCACCGGAACAATATCTTGCTCTAAATCCAGAATATTCAATAATGCTAATTGTTGCCTTTTAAGGTTATTTTTAACATCTAAAAGGCTAATTTCATTATTTTTAACTCCGCGTTGGGCGGGAATTAACTCCATAGCCGGAAGACGACCTACATTAATTAAAAATTGTGTGTTTTCTACTTGTTGTTGAGAGGAAGCCAAAGACTGCACTTGAATTTTGACCCTTTCCTGGGCTTGGATTAAATTTCGATAAGCTAAAATAACTTGAGTTATTTGGTCAATCAAAGTATTCTTGAGGTTTAAAATATTAATAGCTTCATCAAGGCGAGCAATTTTTATCGACGCTTGATTTACGGCGATTCCACTATCTCTTAAAAGGGGTTGTCGGAAGGATAATTCTAAATTCTGTCTTAATCTATTTTCCGCATTAAAGCTGCTTCCTTGTCTCTCGCCGCGACCTGTCCAGCCCATATTTAACTCTCCCCCTGTGGGAATTTTTATCACCATTTGAGCCCCTAAAACTAACCCTGATGTCATAGAAAGACTTTGTCCCCCCTGTCGAATATCTTGCCATTCAATTGATAAATTGGGGGTAAACTCTGGAGCAAATTTGTCCTCCGCTACTTGTAAATCTCGACGCTGTATAATTCTTTCTAGGTACTGGTTTTTAATGTTTCTATTATTGGAAAGAGTGAGAAAAACCACATCTGGTAGGGTTAATTTCACAGCATTATCTTGATTTTCTGGGATAAACTGGGGAATTTCTGGGGAGGGTGTACCTTCATTTGTGGGGGAGTTAATCAGGGGTTGAGATTGGCTAAATTGGGGGGGAATTTCTATGCCATCTAACCAATTATATAAGCTATTATTGACGCGGTATTCTGCTGATTTGGGGAGGGTGGCGGCAATGGTTGGTCGGGGTTGGGGGTTAGCGATCGCCTTTTGATTGCTATCTCTTTCTAACGAAGATTCTGGCGAGATAATCTGTAAATTGGGTTCAGTTGGCGAGGGTTCATTTTCTAGTTTGAAGGGAGAGAACCTGGCTATATTCCCGATAATTTGGGGGAGTTTAACCCGAGTTTTTTCTGTCCTATGATTATCTAAATTAATGCTGGGATTGGGTGACGTTTGGGGAAGGTCGGGAGGGTTTAGTAATGGCGTGTTACGGGAGGCGTTAGCTTGGGTAACTGGAGGAGTTTCTAAGCTAACAGCCAGGGTAATACATAAACCTGATGTGGCGATCGCAATTAGTAAAAATCTCAGCCACCAAAAGCGATCGCTCATTGTAGATGGTTCGGGATTTTTATCCATAATTACTGTCCCTTTAATGCTTTCACTGGGTCTAGTTTACTAGCGCGGAGCGCCGGAAAGAACGCCGCCCCTACCCCCACTAATACCGAGGAACTCAGGGCGATTATAGCAGTTTCGTGGTCAAATTCGTATGGTAAGTTAAACTGTTCTGTAACTACTATAGTCGCGCCGTGAACAGTGGCGATCGCTATAGTTCCACCCATGAAACTCAAAACCACCGCCTCTACAATAAACTGTAGCATAACATCGAGTTGTGTAGCTCCAATAGCTCGTCTTAATCCAATTTCTGGGGTACGTTCAATCACAGAAGCAATCGTCACATTAGCAATTCCCACCCCTCCCACAATTAAGGATATTGCACCTACAACTAGCAACGCTTGGGAAACTGATTCCAGGGTTTTCTGTTGTTCTAAAATATCGTTAATATTTTGCCAACCTCGATATTCTTGGGTGGGAATTCGTTGTTGTAAAAGGGCGATCGCTTGCTGTTGTATTTGATCTATTTCTTCTAGGCGTTCTACTCCCACAGTGATATTATGTAAATGACGCGCTCCCGTCGCCGCCGCGTCTAATGGTAGAGGTATCAGCAATAAACCCTGTTGACCAGACCGTGATGATATTTCTCTAGTTTCAGTAACCCCCACGATAATATAAGGTCGATTTTGAATATATACTGATTGGTTAATCGGGTCAATATTTCCAAATAATTCAGTTGCCAAAATTTCATCAACGATAACCACTGGTCGATATTGCTCAAAGTCAGTTGTATTAAAAAAACGACCTTTAATCATGCGGCGACCCGACGTTATTTGATATTCCACAGAAACAGCTAATGCCGATTCTGGATTAACACTGCGATCCTGAAATACAACCGCATTTATCCACCAAGCACCTCGTTGACCAGCAATGGCAGTTACACCCGTTAACCTACTCTGTAAAAACTCTAAATCATTAAGTGTCAAACCCTGAAATTCTACTCCCCGTCTCCAAGCCGGAGATAATCTAATTACTGGCGATTCTCTGGCTGCAATTTGTTTAGCAATTACTGACTCCGAAATATTCCTAACTTGTAGAGTAGCCGTAACTGCTGCTACTCCCATAAATACCCCTACCGCTGACAGAGTAGACCGGAGAGGATTACCGATTAAGGACTGACAACTTAAACCCAATAAATTGAATGTAGATAAACTCATGCTAATCTCCTTTTAAGGCTTGTACTGGTTCAATTTTGCTGGCGCGAATCGCGGGAAATAGCGCTGACATCACACCAATCATTAGCGCTGATGTTAACGATAACTTAGCCGTATTATAGTTAAATTGATAGGGTAAATTAAATCGTTGACTCACCATAATAGTGACTCCGTGAACTGTGGCTATAGCTAAAATGCCAGCCCCTACACTGATGATAACTACTTCTAGGATAAATTGTAGCATAATCTCAAAACGAGTCGCTCCTATGGCTCGTTTTAAACCGATTTCAGGTGTTCTTTGAATAACTGCAGCAATCGTCACATTAGCGATACCCACCCCACCCACTAATAAGGCAATGATACTGACCACTAATAATGCTTGGGAAATAGATGCTAAAGTTTCTCTTTGTTCTAGAATGTCTGTAATGTTTACCCAATCTCCATATTGTTGAGTGGGTATACGTTTTTGTAAAATAGAAATCGCTTGTGTCTTGATTTGATCAACATTGTCTAAATCTTGAATACCAATCATCAACTCGTCAAGCTGTAAATTTCCGGTAATTGCCATATCTAACGAAAGGGGAATCATTAATAATCCTTGTCTTTGCATCGACGGAAAAATATCTTTGCTTTCAATCACTCCAACAATGGTATAGGGTCGATTTTCAATATAAACTCTTTGATTAATAGGGTCCATATTATCAAATAAATGATTCGCTAATACGTCATCGACAATAGCCACTGATAAATATTGCTCTACATCAGTGGAATTAAAAAAACGTCCCTTGATAATTCTGCGTCCAGAAACTTGCTGATATTCTGGGGTAACAGCAATTGTCATGTCAGGATGTCCTGTGCGATCGTGAAATTGCACAGAATCTATCCACCAAACAAACCTTAATGTTATCACTTTGGTGATACCTTGTAAATTATTATTAAGAAACTCTACATCATCCATAGTAAAAGATTGTACTTTCCCACTTTGATGGTCAGATATCCACAGGTATAAAATCGGAGATTCCCGTTCATTCATCTGTTGTTCAATGACCGCTTCCGAAATATTCCTAACTTGCATAGTTGCTGTGACTACAGCGACTCCCATAAATACCCCTACCGCTGACAGGGTAGACCGGAGAGGATTACCGATTAAGGACTGACAACTTAAACCCAATAAATTAAAGATAGATAAACTCATGGAATTATTTGATGATAATGATTAGGTATAATCCTTAATTAACGATGATAAATTTATTGAGGTTCATGGACAATAACTTTACCTGGTTCTAAGGTTTGGTTAAAGGGAGGCGAAATCACTAAATCTCCTGAATTTAAACCCGAAGTAATTTCTACCTCTATTAATCCTTCTAGCCCGAGGGTGACAGGCTGCTTTTGAGCCGTATTATTATCATCTAATACCCATACATAGCGAGAGTCTCTATCTCTTTGGATTAATTCGGTATTCAGCACCACAACATTTTCTCGTTGATTTAAGACAATTTCTACACTAACTGGACTCCCTGGAATTAAACGTCCAGTGGGTCTATCTAATTTAACAGTAGCAAAAACCGACGCTTGTCCTGAACCTGAGTCTTGATTTCCTTCCGACTGTCTGGTGGCGAGATCAACCTGGTCTACTCGTCCTATAAATACTTCAGGATTAGGCCCTATTTCCGTAATCCGGGCTAGTTGATTTTGTCTAACTTGAACAGCGTTAAGGGTTGATAATTGCAGCCTAACGATTTCCTGATTAGGGTCGCCTAATGTGATTAAATCGTGACCGCGATTCAGTCCATCTCCCGCTTTAACATTGATATTAAGTACCACTCCATTAATAGGAGATGTAATCACAAAATTTTGTAATTTCAGTGCTTCCTCTTGATATTCTATTTGTAGGCGTTCTAGTTCACTGATGCTTTGTCTCAAAGTGGTTTTAGCCTGTCTTAGCCTAATCTCAGACTCTACCACGGGGGAAGTGTTAACTGTAGTAGAAACCGTGATTAATTCCGCTTTAGCTGATGCCAATTCCATTAAGGTAGTATTAAGGTCATGTTTGGCGTTTCTTAACGCGGTGGTTTGCTGACGAACACTTTCTTCTCCCCGTTCAATTTCTTGTTGTGCCACAAATCCTCTTTCCAGTAGTTCTCGGCTGCTGGCTAATTTTTCCTCAGCCGCCGCTAATTCTATCTCCGCCTCTTCCACTTTTTGGCGATTCCGATTAACCTGGGATTCAAGTCTCTGAATTGTTAAATCTTTGACGGCTTTTTTGGAGGCTAATTCTTGCTGATATTGTGCTTGGTCAATTTGTAACTGGCGTTGGGCGGCGGCTAGTTGTTCTTCGGCTTCGGTTACTTCTTGGCGATGGCGTTCTACAATAATTTCCTGTTTTTGGATGTCTAGCTGTTTTTTCTGTAAAATGGTTTGTTGGTTGGGGTTGCGTAAACTCATCAGTTGTTGACCCTGGGTGACGCGATCGCCTACTTGTACTAAAATATTTTCAACCGCACCATCTTCAGGAGATTTAATGCTACGCTGTCCGCCTAGTTCTAAAATTCCCCCTTCATTAATGCGGTTTTCTACATCTCCGAGTTTTACAGGAATTACCTCGGCAGAAATGGGCGCTGGTGGTCGATTTTGGATGATATCATAACCCAAAACTCCACCCACTCCGACCACAGCAAAGACGGCGGAACCCACGAGCCATTTGAGACCCCGCTGATAGGCTTGTTTGGCAGGATAATCTACAATAGACACGGTATAAAAGTTGCTATTTCAGCTAACCTATAGTAGTTGGCAATCGCTTTTGAGGTGTTTTCCAGCATCATCGATGTAACCATTAGCTCATCGATAGCCTAATTAAGATATGATAGCAAACTAACACTGTCTGCCCCAAAGAAAACCGGGTTATGTCCCCGACACACTGTAGTATATAGCAGTTAATATAGCCGTTAGGCGTCCTCTCGCGTCAGGTTAACTTGTCCACCAGGAGTAGTCTGAGGGGACTGTGTTATCAGTGGTTAAGGCTCCTACCTGCTTTTTTTGTGATTTTGTTCAACGGGATCAATATGTACAAGAACTTGGACAATGTTCCGCCCATGACCAGCGAAGATATCCCGGAAGCGATTCGAGATACTCCCAACTCCGATCATAGTACCCTTGGTAAGTCTCAGCGATCGCCAAAATTTTGGCAGTGGTTTGCCCTGGGTATAGTGGCCTTTGTAGTGGCTCTCGGCCTTAACTACCAATTTGGGATTTTGGTCGTCGATCGCACCTCTGTTAACCTGTCAGCATCAGAAACAACTGATGCTATGCAACCGCCACCAACAACTAACCCACTACCCACACCATCGGTCATCCCTAACCAAGTTTCCCAACTACCAGTTAACCTTCTGGGACATCTTCCCTATGAGGAAGCCCCCGAGAGTGAACTGAAAAATATTACCGCTGATGGTGTGATCAGGTTACGTCGCGCCGCCGCTTATGCCTTTTTGGACATGACTGATGCAGCCAGAAGAAGCGGAATTATTTTGGTTCCCATATCTGGGTTTCGGGGTTTGGAAGATCAGGAATTTTTGTTTTTTGACATCAAAGCCCAAAGGGGACAAGTCCCCAGTCAACGCGCCCAAGTAAGCGCCCCTCCTGGCTACAGTGAACATCACACCGGCTATGCTATTGATGTGGGCGATGCTAACTTTCCCGATACCGATCTGAGAGAGACTTTTGATCAAACTCCCGCTTTTAAATGGCTAGTCGATAATGCCGCTTTCTATAGTTTTGAGCTATCATTTCCCAAAGATAACCCCCTCGGGGTGAGTTATGAACCGTGGCACTGGCGTTATGTGGGCGATCGCCATAGTTTGGAAACCTTCTATAAAGCGCGGTCTATAGATGTTGCGTCTCCCTCTGACCTAGTGAACGGTGACAATTGATAATAAGTCAGCACCCCCGGCTGAAGCACGGGGGCTTCGTGCCCCCCGCTTTCAGGTAGCTGACCAGCTTAAGCCTTAACTGGCTACGTTCAGAGCAAGAGTTAAAGTTCCTACCCTGGAATGCGTGCTAGTTCCAGGCTCATGAACCGAATCGTTAAACATCTCTAAGGGGTTAAGGACGTGCGATTTGGATAGTACCGACTCTGAACATTGGCGAAGCAAACATTACCCCGCAAGGGAGTCGGAGCCAACCATAGCTCCATGGAGGGGCAACCATACCCCTCCACCCCGCAAGGGGGTGCTGGCGGCGGTCAGCCGCTTGAGTCGGTTTTCCTCTCCGTGATCAATCACGGAGCTTCCAACCCTCCCAGGAGTTTTACGTGATAAATGCGGGATACTTCTTTAAATCTGATTGCGATTACTATTTTTACCCTGACTTTAACTACCCTGGTAGCGCCTCTGTTTCATATATCCGCCGCCGTCCCAGCCGGAATGGTGTTTGTATTATTGGGATTGGCTACTCTGGATACTTTTAGCCTACAGGGTCAAGGCTCCACTATTTTAGTGGATTGGTTCGCCGGTTCTTCTGGTTCCCGGCGCGATCGCATTGTCCACCACGAAGCTGGTCACTTTTTAATGGCTTATTTGTTGGGTGTTCCCGTGGAAGGATATGCGCTGACCGCTTGGGAAGCCTTTAGACAAGGACAAAAAGCCCAAGGAGGAGTCCGCTTTAATGATGTCGAGTTGATGGAACAACTTGACCATGGCGTGATTTCCTCAGAAGCGATCGATAAATACTGTAAGGTTTGGATGGCGGGTATCGCCGCCGAAATTTTGGTTTATGATCAGGCTCTGGGGGGACTTTCCGATCGCCAAAATATTAGGCGCTTATGGACTCAATTAGGGCGCTCACCTCAAGATGCTGAAATTAAGGAACGCTGGGCTATCTTACAGGCTAAAACTTTGCTCAAGCAAAACTGGTCAGCATTAGAAGCCTTGGCGGCTGCTATGGCTGAGGGTGCTTCTGTGGCTGAGTGTTATCAGTTAATTGGCGATCGCAAAGCCAGTTAGTCAAAATATCCTCAAATAGTGATTTCATTGACCAAACGCTGGTTAACAAACGCGATAAATTAGATGTCAAAAGTCAATGGACACCCCTTGCTGTTTTCATAAACAGGTAAGGATAAGGATGTGGAGTGGGACAGGCTGATGACCTTTGAGGATATCTATCGATTTTTTCAAGACCCGCCGCCGATTTATCTCAATCGGGAGTTAGCGGTTTGCTATGTCTTATCGGTCTTTTTGGGTGAGGACTCCTATGGAACTGAGTTGATTAAACGCTTGGAGCAAGAATATAGGATCTATCGTCTCTCAGATACCGTTCTCTATAGCGCTTTGAAGTTTTTGGAACGGGAGGGAACTATTAGCGGATATTGGCAAAAAGTTGACGGTCGAGGAAGACCCCGCCGAATGTACCAAGTTTTACCCGAGTGTCGTCCCCTAGCAGGAGAACTGGCTCAACTTTGGTATGACTACACCAATAGCCGTAAAATAATATAGTGTCCGCTAGTCGTTCCCGAAATTTATGACCATTCCTGTTATTCCATCCACCTTTTTTCTGACCCTGTTATTGGCTGTCGGTCTGTTTTTCTTTATCAAGGCTTCGGTTAAGGAGCGAACTGAGCAGCAAACTATCTGTGTCCCCCAAGACGCGGACACTCTCCTAGAGCAAATTCAGAATTATTTTCACTCGCGAGCCTACCGTGCGATCGCTATTGATCGCCAGGAAAATTCTATCACCTATGAAGGCTTAGTCCGCCCCAGTTGGTTCATGGCCATTTTTCTCACCCTGTTAACCGCTATTGGTAGCCTGTGTTTGGGTTTGGTGTTGTCAATGGCTATCCCCGCTTCTGGCTATGGTTTTCTCGCCCTGGTGCTGTTTTCTCCTCTCGCTGGCTTTTTTTATTGGCAAAAGGCCAAGCGACCAGAGCAGGTGTTCCTACAACTGGAAGCCGTTAGAAGTTCTGAGAGCAGAACCGAGAGTCTGATTCGGGTTACAGCCCATAGAGATGAACTGGCTACCTTAAAACAAGCTCTCGCTTCTAAGCAATCAGAGAACATTTAAGGCTAATAGCAACCCGCTCTAACTTTTGGCATCAATTCCCCTAGCACGACCAGTAATTGGCCGCCTAGCTTCTCCCCCTCTCCCCAAGCCAACGGGGACGCTCCCCAATTCAGGAACGATTAAATCAGAGAGGGTTCTCATACCTAGTCCTCGGCATCTTCCTCCCGTTAACTTCTGGTATAACGGGAGACTCCTGCCGACATTAAGTTAATCCGATGACAAACCAATGTCTGGTTAATCTCCCTGTTCGGAACAGTTTGATCTCCCCAAATATGGCGGAATCCTGACAAAAAAAATGATGTTGTCAGTTACAACATCCACAATTAAACTCTCGCGGTTGTCGTCACCAGGTTATTGTTTTTTTCAGCAATATGCTTTAGGCTGGGGAACAAAAAATGGTTTTCTTCGACATACTGAGCACCAAATAGACCTTTTTCCGCCCAAAAATAGCGATCGGTCGTGTGTTCGTTTCTTTTGACCAGCAGCAAAGCCGGCGGAATTATGCCCTCAGAGTGAATATACTTGCGGGCTGCAGTTACCGGTTTATCTTCGCCACTGGAAATGCTATATTGAGGCACGCACTCAAGAATGCGCCGTCCTTCTTGTCTGCGACGGCTCTTGCGCTTACGTCTTCTAGCCAATTTCTTTACCTCCTCTTTGAGCAGATGGGTGTAAATCTAGCTACCAAATACGAGTGAATTATATATCTTCTGGCCAGAAATTTCAATAGATTTTAATACATTGATACAAATAAAAAATAATCGCCCAGTTTTGGGAACTCAAGGGATTATCCCTAGATGGTTTGACCCCCAAGTTGAGTTGATTAGGGTCCCATTCCTCAAAAGGCAAAAGTGGACAGCCATGGCCTGTGAAATCCAGACTACTATATAATCGGGATAGCGCCGTTGAGATCAAGTTTGATGGTTTCTGGGTCGAGTTAGTTTACCATACCACGGGGCAAATTAGTTATCCCCTGGTAGGGAGGGATCTCGTTGTGAGGGCTAAAGGGTATCAAATTAATTGTTAATAAACCTTGCTCATGGCTACCAGTTCGGAATTTATCACCCTTTGTCAAGCTCAAGTTTCCCTAATCACGGGTTGGGGAGCCTCTTTAAGTGTGGTATATCTGGCGGAAGATTGGGCGGCGGGTCAGCCAGGAAAACTGATCCCGATCGCTGCTTATCCAGAAATACCTCGGTCATGGTCTGATGATCAAGTTCTGCTCCAACTACCCCAGTGGGATTTTACCTGGTCTGTGAAACCTAGTCTCCTCCCCAGGTTAGCTCCCCCATCAGAAACTATTGCGAGGACAGAGACAGAAGAAGTGGAATCATTCGGGGACCCACCCCCAGAGTCGGACTGGCAAAATGTTGATTCTCCTCAAAAACAAGTCCTCCCACTAATTCACGATCGCATGGTGATGGGTTTTTTGGTGACAGGTCGCGATGACCGACCCTGGAATTCCCAGGAACAGCGACAACTGAGAGCGATCGCTCATACTCTTACTACTGCGTGTATTTTGGATCGACGTTCTCAATGGCTACAACAGGAAGTTAGACAACAATATCAGCTACAAAGCCAAGAATACCAAACTCTACAGGGGTTATTGCATCAGCTAAAAAGTCCCCTGACTGCTTTGCGGACCTTTGGGAAACTTTTGCTAAAGCGCCTCAATCCCGATGACCGTAACTATAAACTCGCTGATAATATCCTCAGCCAAAGCGATCGCATTGAGGAACTACTCCAACAGGTCGATCGCACTGCGGAAAGAGGAGAAAATCTCCTCAGTCTCCCCTTTTCCTCCATTGGAGATAGCCAAACAGCTACAGTAGAATATGTAAACACTAGCCGCGAACCTCCGACACCAGTGGCTAAGTCCCCGGTTTTGCTACCTGCTACTGATATTATTGAACCGATTAAGGTTCAGGAGATTATTAACCCCCTATGGACGGCCACTTGTGCGATCGCCGATGAACGACAACTTATATGTATTGCGGAAATTCCCCCAAAAGTCCCTACAGTGAGAGGAAATGCTAAGGCGCTGCGGGAGGTGATTAGCAATCTTTTGGATAATGCACTTAAATATACTCCCCCCGGCGGCGAGATTTATCTGAAAGTGGCCCAGAATTATGCGATCGACCATTGGCCGGCTCCCGGTGTGGCTATTGCTATCAGTGACACCGGACCGGGAATTCCACCAGGCGATCGCGATCGTCTATTTGAAAGAGGATATCGGGGTATTCAGGCTCAAGGGAATATCCCTGGTACTGGCCTGGGTTTGGCGATCGTCCAAGATTTACTCAAGCCAATGCAAGGGGAAATAATGGTCTATTCTCCCTGTCTTCCTGAATGGCTACCCCAGGGAGTCACTCCCAAAACTGAAGCCGGAACAACTTTTATGATCGGCTTACCCGTCACTTCCGGTCGCGCTCCTGTTTCATAGCCTCACATAATATCGTATAATTTTTGAGCGCAGTTACCACCTGAAACATCAACCCCACTGCTAGAAAAATACTAGGGACATCTATAGTATGAATGAATTGGTTAAACGAGAGGATATTCTCGCTAGAGCCGAAGATAGAAGAAATTTATGTAGAATTATGTCTTGGGCGCATCTTTATGTGTCAGTTCGTTGGTCTCACACTAATTTATATATCGGTATTCCCAGCACCGTTTTAGCCGCTGCCGCTAGTGTCCAAGCGATCGCCGATTTGCAAGCGGAAGATGGCGCAAGCTATGGATTATATATTGTATTTTCAATTATGGTGGCGAGTTTGGCTCCTTTATTGACTTTTCTCAATCCTATGGATAGGGCTACTAACCACTTATCCGCTTCTCGTGTCTATGAACAAATGGGAGATGCTTATGATAAATTCTTGCTTTATTGTCTCGTTAATCCCCAGGATCTGATTGTTGAACTGGAAAAATTAGTATCCTTAAATGAGCAGTATAATGAACTTAAAAAACCTCTACCAATTACCCCAGAATGGGCTTATCAAAAATCTCTCAAACAGTCTAAAGAGAAAAATTTGATCGCCACTTTAGCAGATAATTATAATGATAAATCCAAGATAAAATAAACCAAAATGCCCAGCAATGACACCTGATTTAGAAGGTTTAGAAATTAGCCGAGGAGAACTGAAACACCTCAGCGGACTAGGTATCAACCGAGTCTACCGACCTGCTACTTTCAAAAAGTTGTTGCAGGAGGGATTAAAAACTTTGCTGGCTATGGGTTTAGTCTTACTCAGTTATGGGATACTAATTGGGATTTTTCCAGCCTATCAAACGGTTTTGGTAGTCATTCATGCGATCGCCTGTTTCGGCTTAATTATTGATGAGACCCTCAAAATTATCACGACTTGGCGACATAAATCTTTAATAGCTATTTGGATGCAAGTGGAGCGATATAATAGAATTATTCATGCGATCGCTTTTTGTGATCAACTGGAAAATGCCGGAAATCCTACCGCTAAAGTCCCTGACCGTTCCCAAATTCTTAGCGCCTTGAAAATGATTAGGAAAGAATTAGTTAGAACCCTCAATACAGAGGTCATGATTCGCCGGAATCGTTGCTTAATTAAAGAATCCTCCCATCTGTTTCCCTGTGATGTTTCTAATTTGACTATACCTCAATGGCAAGATTCTACTACCCCTGATCATCAAATGTTAGCAGAAGCCTGGGATATTGCTATGGCTGTGGAAGCTATAGTAATCAAATCTGTGAAGCTACGGGACAAGTATCTTTAACATTAACCATCAAACCAACAGCCAAATTAAGATGAAATCACCTACTGCTACTTTACTGGTTTTCTGTCCTGACCGTCGTGGACTGGTGGCTAAAATTGCCAATTTTATCTACTCTAATGGTGGCAATATTATTCACGCTGATCAACATACTGATGCTTCAGCCCAATTATTTTTAACTAGGATTGAATGGGAATTAAAAGACTTTAATTTGCCCAGAGATGTGATTGCGCCTGCTTTTAGTGCGATCGCCAAACCTTTAGAGGCTAATTGGCAACTACATTTTTCCGATACTATTCCCCGAATTGCCATCTGGGTGACTAAGCAAGACCATTGTTTATTAGACCTGTTATGGCGATGGCAAGCTAAAGAAATGCCGGCGGAAATTCCCCTAATTATTAGTAATCATCCCGACCTTAAACCTATTGCGGATCAGTTGGCGATCGCCTTTCATCATATCCCCATTACTCCCGACAACAAAAACGAGCAAGAAACCCAGCAGTTGGAGTTATTAAGACAACACAAAATAGATTTAGTAGTTTTAGCTAAATATATGCAAATTCTCAGCCCTCAATTTGTTAGTAGTTTCCCTTCAATCATTAATATTCATCACTCTTTTTTACCTGCTTTTCCGGGAGCTAATCCCTATCAGCGCGCCTATGATCGCGGCGTTAAAATTATCGGTGCCACCGCCCATTATGTCACCGCCGATCTCGATGAAGGACCTATAATAGAACAAGATGTTGTTCGTGTCAGCCACCGAGATACAGTTGCTGACTTGGTTCGCAAAGGAAAAGATTTAGAACGATTAGTCTTATCTCGCGCTGTCCGTCTTCACCTCCAACATCGTGTTTTAGCCTATGGTAATCGCACCGTAGTTTTTGCTTAAAATTAGCCGAATTTGGTCAGATTTTATCTGGTATGGTAACTGGGAAAGTTTCCCCGTTAAAAGTTACGCGATCGCCTTCTATTAATTTCCGTCCCCGTCTAGTTTCTATTTGTCCATTAACCATCACATAACCCGACTGAATAAAAGCCTTAGCCTGTCCGCCACTTTCCACTAACCCCGACAGTTTCAAAAACTTATCTAGTTTGATGTTTTGTTCTGTAACTTTCACCACCATTTCCTCAATTTAATTGATCAATCCACTCAGGAATTACCTCAATAGAACCATACCACTTTCCTGGGGAACTGGGGGAATGCCAAACATTATCTAACGTGATATTTTCTGCCCCTTCTAAATGGGCAGCCTCAACAGGTGTAATGCCATCACCCCAAGTATTTCCCACCCCCACAGTGATTTTATAGCTATTATAAGCTAGTATTTGTCCTCGCTTACGTCCCCCCATAATCGCTTTACCAGCGATACAAACATAGCGGATATCTTCATAGAATGCACCGGGATAATTAAACTTAACAAAATCTAAATTTTTGCGAGTCCATTGTTCCCGACTCATATGGGGAGTTCCCAAGGTGATGAGACTCTTTATATATGGTCGCGCATTCCACAAACCCTGAGTATCTTCATTAACATCATTATGAATAGTATAGGGTTTTTCTCCCATATAAATTCTGGCAATCCAACCCCCAGCCGAATGACCAATTAAGTTAACTTGATCAGAATTATACTGAAGCCGAGTTTGCTGTACTGTCGTATTAATTTTACGCAAAATCGGTACCATTGATCTGCCTCCCACTGTCGGCAACCAATCAAGTTTTTTGATGGGAACAATAAGGGTCGGTATCCCTTCCTTTTCCAGAGATTGTGCTAACTCCTGATAGTCTTTGAATGAGGCAAAATAGCCGGGAATAATCACAGTAGGTCTGGGCATTTTTCAGAAATTTAATCCTTTTGAGTCCGTTTAGCCGTTGGCAAATCTTGGCGATCGCCTCCAAGACTTCAATCAAATGATACAATGAAGCGTTTACCCTTGTCGTTTTGTGCGAGTACAGATTGGTGTCAAGGGATTTAATGCGATCGCTTTTTTGTCCTAGGTGGGAATTTGTACTTATTTTGTCCATTTTCCCAGTAGGCTGTCATCCATTGGGCCAGTATGATAACTTACTCATTGCTTTCTGCTCTGGGACGGTTAATTCGGCTAGTGCGATCGCTTAATTCTGTTGGGTACTGCCTATATTGATTTAGGATTGTGTCAATCAGCTTCATTAGTTCGTTGTCTCTGGAGTTAACCTCTGATATCAGTTTCTGGTTTTGCTTCATTAACTGCCAGACTAAAAAAACTGTAATGCCATCAGTTCCCAGTTTGACTATATCTGGTAATACATTAGAGTCCATTGTTGTTGATTTCGTTGTCTCTTAAATGAAGTCCATGATCATCAGTTGTTTTAGTTAAATATTTTTCAATATGTCTGAAAACCAGCCAGATTATTTTTCTCTCTTCTCTAGTCTCTTTTCTTATTGAAGCTGCTAATCTATTGATGTCTTCTGTATTTTGTTTAACAGTTGTGTGTAGTTCAGAATATTTAGCGGATATAGCACCAGACAGGAAAGTTAGGACGTATAATGGAGAGGACGAGATGACTAAGAAGAACAAAAATGCCAGCCCCCTATAGTTACGACCTCAGACAAAAAGTTATTGAT
>NZ_JBIMLI010000048.1:0-31889 GCF_051859755.1 Limnospira sp. | reverse complement strand
TCAGCATGGCGCGGGCAGTCTTAGACCTGATTAGACGCTTCACCTTGGCAACCATATTGGAAGTCTCGAAGGTGGGCAAAAAAATCCGGCTGTGTTATGGGATGGCCAGGGATGCGACCCAATCAACCAAGGGGTGGAAGTCCCACTAGGAGGCTATTTCGGGCATTGCATCCCTATTTCACTCCTAAACGTCTCGCACCCATACTTGGTATTATACTGTATTGCCGTAAAATGTTAACCTAATTTGAGATTAAATCATGCTCCCAACCCTTTGAAACCCTCGTAATGTGCCTTTCTGTTATTATCAGAGGAGTTGCATGGTAAAACCGCAAGGGGTCTGTTGCAATTACCCACTTTTTCGCGATCGCCATGAATTACCCAAAAATTACCCAAAAAGAAAAAAGGCCAGAAGTGCAGTGTTCCCATAAACACTTACTTTCTCGCCTTTTGAAACCCTCGTAATGTGCCTTTCTGTTATCATCATGGCAGTTCGATTGTGAAACCGCAAGGGGTCTGTTGCAATTACCCACTTTTTCCATAAAACTCACCCATTCGGGGGATAGCAAACCTTTAAAGGAACTTTCATTGGCCATGTTAACATCATCTTCTCGATTCCAATTTACCGAAGACCTCAATATCTGTCGTATCTTAAATGGAATGTGGCAGGTTTCTGGGTATCATGGACGCATTGACCCCAAGGTGGCGATCGAAACCATGTTTCAATACCATGATGCAGGTTACACTACTTGGGATCTGGCGGATCATTATGGACCGGCGGAAGATTTCATCGGGGAATTTAGGCGACAAATGGCTAATTCTCGCGGTCAGGAAGCCTTATCAACTATTCAGGCGTTTACTAAATGGGTTCCTAGACCTCAAAAAATGACTCGCAATATTGTTGAGAAAAATATTGATATTTCTCTCAAGAGAATGAATGTGGATTGTCTGGATTTGCTTCAATTTCACTGGTGGGATTATCGCGATGATAACTATTTGGAAGCATTGCGACAGATGACTATTCTACAATCCGAGGGGAAAATTAAACATTTGGCTTTGACTAACTTTGATACTGAACATTTGCGGGTCATTGTGGAAAATGGGATTAAAATAGTCTCTAATCAGGTGCAGTTTTCCCTAGTCGATCGCCGTCCTTTGGTGGCTATGGTAGAGTTCTGTCAAACCCATGATATTAAGTTAGTTCCCTATGGGGTTCTCTGTGGTGGGTTCTTATCGGAACAGTATTTAGGGAAGCCTGAACCTATGGCTATGATGTTAAAAACTGTTAGCCTCAAAAAATATAAAAATATGATTGATGCTTGGGGAGGCTGGAAGTTATTTCAAGAGTTGCTGACTGTGTTAAAATCCATTGGCGATCGCCATGGGGTCAGTATTGCTAATGTGGCGGTTCGCTACATCCTCGAACAGCCTACGGTAGCGGGAGCCATGGTGGGAGCGCGATTAAGCATTTCTCAACATATTGATGAGAATGCTAGAGTTTTTGATTTTAGCCTAGATGAAAGCGATCGGCAGCAAATTCATCAAGTCACCAATCGAGGAAAAAACCTATTTGAAATTATTGGCGACTGCGGGGATGAGTACCGTTAAACTAGCTCGGTATATTGTCACCTTGTTGTAGTTTTTTGACCGCGACAGTCAGACGTTTTAAATAGGGTTTAACAATCTCTCGATTATGGTTTTGCAGTTCCCTGACCTGCTGGTAAAGAATCCCTAGTTGTTGTTCCAGTTTAATCAAGTTTCCGGGAGAAACAGAGGGTTGGGATAAATGCTCCGAATTGGTAGCTGGTGGGTGTTGTTTGATATCATTGATGGTATTTTCCATTAACCGAAACCGAACATTCATCACTTCCCAATCCTCATGACGCAAAGCATTTTGTTCTAAACGCTGAGTTACCCTTTGTAATTCCGTCAGCACTTCTGTAATTTGATCTAGGTCGCTGTTTTCCTCTGTCGGTCCTGGTAACATCTGAACCTGATCATAAAGGGATTTTACCACCGCACGAACATCAGCGATCGCTGCATCTGTACTCTGTCGCACTTGCTGCTCAAACCGTTGGCGGTTGATGATATTCAACGCCACAGCCACAGTTAAAGGAGCCGCCGCCAGTAACAACGGGCGAAATATAATCGCTGCTACCAGTGAACCTACCCCAGAGGCGACCACAGACACATATTCGGCAATTTTGAGCCAATCTCGCTGATTTTCAGAGGTTGGGGGCGAGGGTTCTGTCGTTTGCATGGCTGTCGCTATTTTGGAGAAAACTGTTATAGAGTTATGCTAACGCAAACTGTCCGCCAGATAGCCACTATTTTTGAGATTATTCTTTTCGGTCTCCAGATTTTTGAGGTTTTGGGCAATTATACCCTTGGGAATATCCCCCCTAGCGGTTTAGAATATACAGTCAACAACGGGAAGATTACCTGTGATTGCTCAACTAGCCTTGAAAGGGAGTTATGAAGTTAAAAGTTATCGAAAATTTTGATGGTTCTTTTACCCTAGAACCACAAGCAAAATCCATACTGTTTAGCCTCCTAACCAGTGATACATTTATCAACCAAATGCGACAGCAAACTGAAGGGAATGGGGTAGAATTTACGGAGTTACTCTTTCAACCTGTCCCCTACAGCATTAATACCCCCAAAGGAATGCCACCGGAATTAGAAGAATATTATCACTCTGATGATTATATCATTGTGAATGTTCCGCCTAATTATATGTTCCAGGCGAAGATTTTTAAACCTAGTCGCCTCTGTGCTATCTATCGTCGAGTTTAATGGCTTAAATGCCTTTGTTTATAGCCCTAGCTAACTAGCTGGTGGTATTGTTGTTCATTGCACCTAATTAATCAATCATGACTTCCTCAACTGAGATGATTCCCCTTAGCGGTCTGGAATTTATTGCTTATCTGGATAATTCCGGGAAATTACCAGAATCTTTATCAGGAAAAATCGGGGTTTATGCAATTTTTAATCAACAACATATTTTACAATATGTAGGCTATTCTCGTGATATTTTCCAAAGCATAAAACAGCATTTAGTGCGTGAACCAGAAGGGTGCTATTGGCTGAAAGTACAAACTATTAATCGCCCTAGTCGGACCCTGCTAGAGGAAATTCGCGATGGTTGGATAGCTGAAAATGGTTCGGTTCCTCCTGGTAATGCTGAACACAGCGATCGCTGGAATCAACCTATTGATGTCAAGCCACAAATGACCTCGGAGGAAGTGGCTAAGTTTGATAGTCTTGATGAAATTGGCAAGGATAAACTACTTAAAACCGTCGCCAAAAGAGTCGAGGCAAATATTTTATCTGCCTTGGAAAAACGAGGATTACAGGAAGAAATCCGCTTTAACCCTAAACTTAAAACTCAGGGTATTCTGGATTTAAAGTGATGGTTTAATTATATGATGGGGCGGTTTTTGACTTTCTAATAAATCGGGTAAATTGCCCCAAATTTATAGATCATTTATCCGCCCTTAAAATGTGGCTAACCCATAATTTTTGGGCATTAAATAAATGGCAATCTGTAGAAACACGGATGATGGCTGATTAAGGTATTAGGTGCTGCTTAGGAGGGGGAAAACTTGCTATTTATAGGGGTTGACTCAATCCCCTATTTATCCTAGAATAATGTGTCAGGGTCTTGGCTGACTACAGTGGCTGGATTCAGGCTTCCCCAATGGTGGGAGTCAGTGTTGGTGTGGCTAGTAATTGTCAGACCAAAAAAATCACAATCTTTTCGGGAATAGCTAAAAGTGATGCTGTAGTTAGCAGGGACGATTTTAAGATATTAAAGGATGGTACAGATCATGTCTGTGAATATTCCGCAATGCCAGAATTTGGATCAGCAAGTCAATAGTGTAATTAAGCTATTGTTGCAGGAATCATCTTTGCGATCGCAGGATTTATCAGCAGTCCGAACCTCATTAGAAAAGGCGATTTCTCCGAGATTTGAGATTGTATTTGCTGGCGCTTTCAGTGCGGGAAAATCGATGCTAATTAACGCTCTGTTAGGGCGAGAATTGCTGTATAGCGCTCAGGGACACGCCACGGGTACTATTTGCTACATTGAATATGCTGCTACTCCATCGGATGAAAAGGTAGTGCTGACCTTTTTAAGTGAAGTAGAAATCCGGGAGCAAGTCCACGAACTTTGTCAAACATTGGGGTTATCAACTCCTGGGAATCTTCATGAAATAGAGGAAGCGAAAGGACTCCAGGAAGCGGCGAAAACACTCTATGAACAAGAGGGGGGGGAAAGTCGGAATCAGCGCGCCAAACGAGCGAAAGCCTTGGAACAATTGTTAGCTGGTTTTGTGGCGAATCGGGATAAAATCAACGCCCATAATAATACGATTTTATCTATGGGAGAACTCGCTGATAATGGTGTTGATTCAGCCTCCCTATATGCTCGTCGTAGTCAAAATAGTGCAGTTATTAAAAAGATAGAATATTACTGCCATCATCCCCTCTTAGAAGATGGTAATGTAATTATTGATACTCCGGGAATTGATGCACCTGTCCAACGAGATACACAGATTGCTTATGATAAAATTGAGCATTCTGATACCTCGGCGGTGGTCTGTGTATTTAAAACAGCAGCTAATGGGGAACTGACCTCAGAAGAGACTCAGTTACTAGAACGCATTCAGAATAATTCGGGGATTCGCGATCGCGTTTTTTATGTATTCAATTATATTGATGCGACTTGGTACGATGACCAGCTAAAAAACTGTTTAAACCGTCATCTAAATACTCAATTCAGTAGTAGCGATCGCGTTTATAAAACCAGTGGATTATTAGGGTTTTATGGGGAGTTAATTCGTCAGACTCATGGTAGCGATCGCTGGGGTTTAGATTCAATTTTTGCCAAGGGTAATCTCTCTAATCCAGAGGCGGAAGAGACACCAAAATTTATAGTAGAATTTAATAACTACTTCTTCACTTCTGGTCAACTTTCCCGCAGTAGCTTTCCCATTACTCCAGCCATAGGTTATGCGGACACCCATCAAGAAAAGTATCTACAAATTCTGAATGCTCACGGCTACAATTTGATGGAGCAATTAGTTCTTGATAGTGGGATTGATCAGTTTCGTGATGATATCACCCGCTATCTCACAGAAGACCGCCGACCCCAGCTTTTTCAAGCCTTAGCAGAAGACCTCCGACCTGTCTGCATTTCGTTAAGGTCTTATTATCTGCAAAACTGGTGGGATTTAGAAAATCAACCCAAAGAAATCGATGCAATTAAGGATTTACAATTACGACAACTTAGCCAAGACTTAAAAACCATTGGCGATGAATTTGAGCAGTATATTAAGGCTCATCTTAATCACACTGTAGCGAGTAACGAAAACGCTATTTATGAGCGAGATTTTCGGAACTTACAAAGAAAGATGATTGAGCGTTTAGATACACTGATTCAAAAATTCTCAGTGGGTGAAGCCTACAAACGCGCTCAAAGTAACCACCCCAATAGTGCTGTGGTTCCTCTATTAGCCATATTAGCGGAGGCTTTTTATAGCTTATCGGATGATTTAAAAGCCACCCTAGTAGAGTCCTGTGAGTCCTTGGTGGCTAACTTTTTCCAACAGTTAACTGAGCAAGTCCATCAAGCTGATTTTTACCATCATCTATATCGTCTTTTGGGTAATGATGGCGGTATTGATGCTACGTTAAATCAACTTCACCGTAAAGTTCATGATGCTGTAATTAGTGCGGCTCAGACCGAATGCGGTGCTTATGTACGGGAAACCCCAGAGTTTTATGCAGAGGGAACAGTTCCCCATTTCCAACTGCGTCAAACCTTACGGGAAGCCTGTAATAGTGCTGATTATCAAGGGATGGTTGAAGCGGAACCAGCTATTCGTCAACTGCTGAAAATTGACTTTGAGAAAAAGGTTAAAAGAACAGTTCTCCGCCATTTTCGGACTGTAATTAATCTGACTATCAATGATAATTTGCAGGTGGGTGCTAAACATCAATCTAAGGCAATTTTTTCCCAATACGAGACAGCACGAGCTAATTTAGCTAAAACCTTGGAACAGGAAGCGGAAGAAAAGCTGGAGCATAATCATCAATTACAAGAACAAATCAAGCAGAAAATTGATGCTTATAATGAATCAGTAATAGGGATTAATGACTGTTTGGTGGCTATGGGTTTAGGACGAGGTAAATTACCAGCTATTAAGGATACAGACCTTGATCCGGTTTTCAATTACCAACAACCAGCTTATACAGAACCATCATATAATATTGAGGATGAGCAGGAGACTTCCTCAGAAATATTTGATGCTGAGTTTACACCAACAGAGAAAAATCCGGTGATGAGCGAGTAAAAGTTTTGTAGGGGTTGGTTATGCTGGTATCTGGCTGAAGCTAACCCCTCCGTTGATTGTTGGCTATAGAAACCCCAAACCAGGAAATAAACATGAGTAAAACACCCCGCATTCCTTTCCCTCCGGCTGTTCGTAAATATGTTTATGAACGAGATAATTTTACTTGTCAAAGTTGCGGAAAAACCAATAAAGAGGCGCGGCTAACGATTGACCATATTATTGCATTAGCTAGGGGGGGAAGTAATGACCTGAGTAATTTACAGACCCTCTGCTGGGAGTGTAATCGGAAAAAACTCCATTATCACGATCGCCGTTTTCGTCGTCGTTTCACTTAACGGAGGTGGGTCATGTAGTAGGCGCTTAATCATTTTTTCCATGAGATAAAAGTTTGCTAAAATGAGGGTAATGGTATATAGAATCACCCTTTTTGTGAATTAATGACAAACCTGTGGCTAAAAATATCATCGTCTCAGAAGGTTTTGTGGGTCGGTATAGGTTGTCAACGTCACACCCCCAGACTCGTGATAGAAACCGCTATTAAACAGGTATTTCAGGAACATCAATTAGCGGAAGATGCTATCATTGGGATTGCTACCATAGAGGGAAAGGCTGATGAAGGAGGGTTAGTAGAATTATGTAGCGATCGCCACTGGATTTTACAGACATTTTCACCCCAACAATTGCAGGGTGTCAAGGTTCCCAATCCTTCCATGGTGGTACAGCAAAAAATCACCACCCCCAGCGTCGCGGAAGCCGCAGCATTAGAGGCGGCGGGAGTCTCAACCCTACTGGTTCCTAAATGTATCTACAGAGGCGAAAATCTCACGCCAGAAGGGGCAAAAATCAGCCAAGCGGTGACTATAGCGATCGCCACAATTACATTGATTGAGAGTCGTGGAAAGATAGGGAATAGGACTTGCTAAACATCCCCGATAATCAGCCCCAATCATGGGAAATTCAGCCCTAAACCCTAGCTAATCCGATTCCCGATGAGGGTAAATTTTAACTGACTGGTAATAGTCCCCGTTCAGCCAACCATTGTTTATTGTAGAGTTTAGATTGATAACGTCCGCCGCCATCACATAACACAGTAACAATGGTATGTCCGGGTCCCATTTGTTTAGCTAATGCGATCGCCGCACCGACATTAATACCAACAGACCCTCCCATAAATAACCCATCTTTTTCTAAGAGCTGATAAACCACGCGCACCGCCTCCTGGTCATCAACTTGTATAGCATCATCAATAGGAACATCCTGCATATTAGCAGTAATCCTACTATTACCAATTCCCTCAGTAATTGAGTTTCCCTGGGGTTGAATTTCACCAGTTTTCACATAACTGTATAAACCACTACCCATCGGGTCAGCCACCACAGTTTTAATATTCGGGTTTTTTTCCTTCAAAAACAGAGACACCCCCGCAAAGGTTCCCCCCGTACCTGTAGCCGCCACCCAAGCATCAATTTTACCGTCAGTTTGAGACCAAATTTCCGGTCCAGTGGTTTGATAATGCGCTTCCCGGTTCGCTAAATTATCAAACTGATTCGCCCAAATTGCATTATCCATTTCCGCCGCCAAACGTCCCGATAATTTCACATAATTATTAGGGTCTTTATAGGGAACAGCGGGAACTGCACGCACTTCAGCGCCCAAAGTTCTCAAGGCTTCCATTTTTTCCACAGATTGAGTTTCAGGTATGACAATGACGCATTTATAGCCCTTAGCATTACAAATATGGGCTAGACCAATACCTGTATTTCCGGCGGTACCCTCTACCACTGTGCCACCGGGTTTTAGCAAACCTTTTTTTTCGGCATCTTCGATAATATATAAAGCCGCCCTATCTTTAACAGAACCGCCAGGATTTAAAAATTCTGCTTTTCCTAAAATTTCACAACCTGTCTCATCACTAAAACTATTTAATCTGATTAAGGGAGTGTTTCCCACAGCTTCTACAAAGCCACGTTTAATATCCATTGCTAATTTTTTAAAAAGTTGGGTTTTTCAAAGGTGGGGTGACAATTAAGGGATGAGAGATGCTCAAGATTATGGCAATTTTGAATCTATCCACTCATCCCATATTTTAAAGGCTAAATATCCTACTTATTAGGTTGAGGAGTCATGCGTAAATATGGCTTAATTTCCTTGTAACCTTTGGGAAATTTCTGTTTGAGTTCTTCCGGGTCTTTGAGGGAAGGCACAATTACACAATCTTCCCCATCTTGCCAATCAGCAGGGGTAGCCACACTGTAGTTGTCGGTGAGTTGTAAGGAGTCAATCACCCGCAAAATTTCGCTAAAATTACGTCCGGTACTAGGGGGATAAGTTAGGGTCAGGCGTAACTTTTTGTTAGAGTCAATGACGAAAACAGTACGAACGGTTAAAGATGCGTTAGCGTTGGGGTGAATCATATCGTAAAGATCCGATACTTGGCGATCGCTATCAGCTAAAATCGGGTAGTTAATATTAGTTTGCTGAGTCTCGTTGATATCACCAATCCAACCTTTATGGGAGTCCGCATCATCCACACTGAGGGCGATTACTTTAACATTGCGTTTATCAAACTCTGGTTTGAGTTTAGCAACAGTGCCTAATTCTGTGGTACAAACAGGGGTATAGTCTGCTGGATGAGAGAACAGGACAACCCAGCTATCCCCAGCCCAATCATAGAAGTTAATATCCCCTTCTGAAGAGGCTTGGGTAAAGTTAGGGACGGTATCACCTAATCGCAAAGTCATGGTTTTATTTTCTCCAAATTGTGATAAGAACAATGTATTTTTTTATTATACTCCGGTTTGGCGATCGCATAACATTTACAGCATTTCTACCTACCGGAGCATCGGCAAATTATGCCCAAGGGGGGATATAATAACTACACTGCCACCGCTAAGGCTTTCTGAGCGAAGATTTTTTGAATCGCCTCTTCCACTACCCGGTCAGGGGTGGATGCACCAGAGGTTACACCGACAATAATTTCTCCTTCTGGGAGCCATTTTGTCGCCATTTCCAAGTCTTTATTAAGGGGTTTATGTTGAATTGTATTCCCCTCAAGAATGCGATCGCTGCTATCGATATGATAAGAAGGGATACCCCGTTCAATCGCCATCTCTTGCAAGTGAGTCGTATTAGAAGAGTTAAAACCGCCAATCACTACCATTAAATCCAGCTTTTCTTCTAATAACCCAATCATCGCATCTTGACGTTCCTGGGTAGCATCACAGATAGTATTGAAACTTTGGAAATGTTCATTGAGATTTGCCGGGCCGTATTTTTGCATCATCGTGCGTTCAAACAGCTTCCCAATTTGTTCAGTTTCGCTTTTTAACATAGTAGTTTGGTTAGCGATACCGACAGATTCCAAATCCCGATCCGGGTCAAAATTAGCCGAATAAGCATTAGCGAACTTAGCCAAAAACTCCTCACGGTTCCCACCATTAAGGATATAATCAGCCACATATTCTGCTTCTTCTAAATTCAACAGCACCAAATACTTATCAGCAAAAGAACTGGTAGCCACAGTTTCTTCATGCTTATATTTACCGTGAATAATCGAGGTGTACTGTTTTTTCTTATGCTTTTCTACCGTATTCCAAACCTTAGAAACCCAGGGACAGGTAGTATCAATAATTTTACACCCCTTATCATTCAGGATTTGCATTTCCTGAACACTCGCCCCAAAAGCAGGAAGGATAACCACATCACCACTACCCACCACCGAAAAATCTTTGTGGGAGTCATTGACCGGGATAAACTCAACATTCATATCCCGCAAATGTTGATTAACTGAAGGATTATGGATAATTTCATTAGTGATCCATATTCTTTCAGTCGGGAAGTGTTGGCGAGTCTCGTAAGCCATAGCCACAGCCCTTTCTACCCCCCAGCAGAAGCCGAAAGCCTCTGCTAACCGGATGGTCACATTACCTTGGGTCAGGATATAGTTATTTTGTCTAATTTGTTGAATTAAGCTACTTTGGTAGGCGCTGTCCATGACACCCGCCACCTCTTCCTGATGACCGAAGCCTTTGCGGTGGTAGGTGTCTGACTGTTGGAGTGAACGTCTAAATGCTTTTGTATCCATAGGGTTGGTTAAATCTAATCCGGCTTTATTAAAGATTTTAACCTTTCGGTGTGATCATGACCAGGATATATCACCAAATTCCCCTATCTGGTGGGGACAATTAGTGAATTGTCCCCTAATGTTTACATGGCCCGTTCTGTTAACCGAGTTAAAACATGATTAGAACGTTCAACAAAATCCTTCATTCCTTCAGCATCAAAGCCTTTTTGAGCCATTAATGCTAAGTCATAAACATGGTGACAAATCATTTTTGCCAACTCTTCTGAGGGGGAAGAACCGCCCTCTTGAATAATGCTACCCTGACTTAAATTAGCCAGATTTTGAATGAGAGGGTGAGCAGTATTTACCAGTAAAATATGGTCTTCGGGGAAATCAGCCTTCTGCTGTTGCAATAAGGCGGTCATATCCTGTAAACGGCGCATGGCTTCCGGTAGTAAAACCATGGCGGGCGGGGTATCCTCAGATTTGAGAGATTCCGTGCGAATATTCACCCGTGGCTTATTGAGGGACTTCTCAAATAACTCCTTAATTTGTTCGCTGCGGGTTTTATTAGTTTTGGGGTCAACAATTTCGGCTGGCTTATCTTTTTCAATGAGAGTCTCATCAAGTTCCGAGTCTACCCGCAAAAACTTAACCTCTGAGTGTTCCCGCTCCAAGAAACTGATAAAATGGGTATCGATAAATGAGTCGAGGAATAGCACTTCTAAACCTTGACTTTTGTGCAGTTCTATGTATGTAGCTTGGGCGGCTTCATCGGTGCAGTAAAAAACCCGGTTTTCGTGGCGGGATTGATTGCGTTCTAGGTATTCACTGAGGGTAGTATAATAGCGTCCCTGTTCATCAGTGCTAAGGGATTTTTCGGTTTTCACTTCTTCCCAAACATCCCCATCTTCGCTTTGGACTTGTACTTCTGGGGTTTGAGCTTCCCCGGACTCAGTGGGGGGTTTATAAGTGCTGCGGAAGATGAGAATCTCTTCTACCTGTTTCTTAAATTTATCGTCATTGAGGGAACCGAACTTGATAAAAGTACCAACATCCTGCCAACAACGGATATATTCTTGGCGATTGTCTCGATATAATTCTTTGAGGCGATCGCCTACTTTTTTGGCGATATAGTCAGCAATTTTGCGGACTGTGCGGTTAGTTTGTAGGGCGCTACGGGAGATATTCAAAGGAATATCGGTGCTGTCAATTACACCCCGCAAAGGCATCAGGAATTTCGGGATAATTTCCTCGCAGTGGTCGCTGACAAAAACCTGATTACAAAATAGTTTAATATTGCCCTGGGTGACATCAACATCAGGCCGCAGTTTGGGGAAGTATAGAATACCGTTAACAATGAAGGGATAGTCAGTGTTCAGGTGAACCCACAGCAGGGGTTCTTCTTGGAAAGGATACAGATAACGATAAAGGTCTAAATAATCTTCTTTGGTGAGGTTATTGGGAGACTCACGCCAGGGCGCTGTGTGGCGGTTGATGGTTTCGCCGTCCATAATAATGGGGACGGGCATAAAGTCGCAATAGGTTTTAATCAGTTGCTGAATGCGACTGGTTTCGAGATACTCTAATTCATCATCCATCAAGGTGAGGGTGATGGTAGTCCCACGGGTGGTGCGGGCAGAATCTTCTAATTTGAATTCTGGGGAACCGTCGCAGGTCCAATGGACGGCTTCTGCGCCTTCTTTGTAGGAGAGGGTGTCGATCTCTACTTGTTTGGCTACCATGAATGAGGAGTAAAACCCTAGACCAAAGTGGCCGATGATGGCTTCTCCGTCGGTGGCTTGGTATTTTTGGATAAATTCTTCGGCGCTGGAAAAGGCGACTTGGTTAATATATTTTTTAACCTCGTCGGCGGTGAGACCGATACCAGTATCACTAACAGATAGGGTTTTAGCGTCTTTGTCGATCGCAATGGTAATTTGTGGGTTGCTGATGTCCCCGGAATATTCTCCGGTGCGGGCCACCATTTTTAATTTAGCGATCGCATCTACCGCGTTAGAAACCAATTCCCGCAAGAATACCTCATGATCAGTGTAGAGAGATTTCTTGATAATCGGGAAGATGTTTTCAGTATGGATCGTGATTGTTCCCTGTTCAAGTACGGTCATGGGCGTTATTTCTCAAATATACATAGTTATCATTTCCTGATCTTGGGCGATCGCCATGACATCATGGGCATGGATCACCCCCATGAGATGATTCGGATTTCCGTATATCAACCATGGATCATGGACAATCGATATATATGGTAGCATCAGACCCATGAATCAGACCCAGGAAAGGAATGATCAGACGATAATTCTCAAATGAGGCCATCAAAACGAGATCCATGGAAGGTGTGCTGTAGATCGCTAATTATAGTAACTGCGTAGATTTTGACAGTATCACTCATGTGGCTAATGAGATAAATTTTTAGAGTTATGAGTTGTGGGGAAAAATCCTTTAAATTCTTTAACGAATTTAAGTAAAGGTTCAGCCTGTCCGTTGGGTAACATCAGACCTACTATGATTTTCACAAATACGATAGCCATCATACGTGAGCGACGTTTGATCAAACCAGGATCGTGGTAAATAGACATCCAAAAACATCTCGCTCCTATCCTTGCTTTTTTTCTCGTTAATGGCGATTCAAGTGATTTGAAAGTTAGATAACTATATAAGTGTGAAAGGCTATCTTTTTTCAGATTTTTTAAGGAGCTGGGAGCATTGTTAAACGCTTTGTTAAGTACCAATAAGCAGGAAGATTCTTGACGCTCAATATTAGAGGAAATCGAATGCTCAGATATGCGGTATAAGATTTGCGCTTGAGATATACAAACAAATTTATACTGGGCAGCTAAACGCAAATATAAATCCCAATCCTGCCCACCCTTCAAAGACTCATCAAAACCTCCAATTGCTGATAAAGCATGACGGGTAATTAAAGGATTAGAACCATTTTCCAGAAAGTTTTTCACTAATAATATGGAATAAACATCGCCTTGATAGCTTTGATGAAATCCCGGGTATAAAAATTCACCATATTGATCAATATAATTTGTCCAGCTATAGGCTACAGATGCTTCTGGATCTGCTTCAAGTGCTGCATATTGTAATTCCAATTTATCAGAGGTCCATAAATCGTCAGCATCTAAGAAAGCAATATACTGAGCGCTGGCTTTAGAAAATCCTCGATTTCGACTAACAGAAGCCCCTGAATTGGGATAAGAAAATACTTGAACACGCGGGTCATCAATACTGGAAATAATATCTAATGTTCTATCAGTAGACCCATCATTAATTATAATTATTTCAAAATCCTTAAAGGTCTGATTGATAACGGAATCAATGGTTTCCTTAATCGTCTTATCAGCATTATAGGCAGGAATAATTATTGATATTTGGGGCATTTTATTGATCCTCTGACTTTTCTACAGACCCGAATTTAGCATTCCAGACATTGTTGAGCCAAACCAAGACACTCATCATACTACCCCGATAAAATTCCATTTCAACTGCTGGAATTAGTTCACTTTTCAGCATTTCTCCATACTTCAGTCGTTGCTTAATAATACGGCGGAGATTGCCCAAAATTGTCCTGACAAAAATCACTGGCTTGTCTATGGTTTTAGCATTAATCATCCGTAACTGACAAGTGGCTAAACCACAGGCACGCGCTAAGGATAATAAATAATTGCGTTCTAATCGAAACGCGGGAATTTTATGGTTAATGTGCATCTGGGGATTATACCAAATTTCCCAGCCTTGTTTGTGTAGATAAAGCAATAACTCATAATCGTCTCCTCGCGCCAAAAAATTCCTCTGACTTCCAACAAGTTGAGGGGTTTTCGGAACAGCTTCTTGCCAAGCCTGTTTTTTAACCACTAATCCAGCAGTTGGTGGTAATATTAAATTATCTGGGTCAAAGCGAAAGGGTTGATTGCCATGTTCGCCAATCGCTAAAAATGCGGCAATTTGTTTAAAGTTTTCAGGAGGTTTTACTTCATATTCGCCGTGAATTTGTCCGCCAAATGCTCCTACTTGGGGGTAGTTTTGGCTAAATTCATAGATAGAGGAAATCCAGTTTTTTGCTGGAATATTATCATCATCTAGGAAAGCGATATAAAGTCCTTTTGCTTCTTTAATTGCTCGTTGTCTAGCAAAAGCTGGTCCTTGCTTGGGTTCAAAATAGTAGGTGAGGGGATAATGTTTCTCCCAGTTGCTTTGATAAGCTTGAATCACTTGATGAGTTGTATCAGTGCTATTATTATCAATAACCACAATGTCCCAGTCAATGTTTGACCTATGGCTTTGATGACGAAGTGCCTCTAATACTTCGGGTAAGCGTTGCGCTCCATTGTAGGTCGGAATAGCTACCGTGAGAGAAAATGAATCCTGGGTCATAACTAAAGTTTGTACTAGTTGGTGGGATAACTGGGACCAAATGAAGACTTGAGATGTCCTAGCATAAGATATACTAGATTGGAGGTATTGAAACTGTTAATATGTTTGCTTAGGGAGTAGTGCAAGCTGAGAGCAAATTCTGGTTACTCATGAACAACTGCACTGACAGTAGTATTAGCAGAGTTGCTGTTTTTTTGTCTAGCTTTAAGTAACCGTTATACCACAAATAAAAAAAGCTGTTTAAACTCCCCATTAATAAGGCTCGTTCACAAGCAGCAATATCATCCTGAGCCGACACACCGTAACGGAGGACGTGAAGCAGCAATTTTCGCAAGTCGTTGGCAAAGTACGCTGTCGTTAAAACAGGCTTTAAAATTGGCTTAACTCCCGCTGTACGAGTGACGTAACGACTTAATCCAATTCCCCGAAAGAAGGGTATCAAATACTCAATATCCAAACGTTTTCGAGGAATTTTATGATCGACCTGCATTTGGGGATTATACCAAATTTCCCAGTCGGACTTGCGTTGAATATAGGATAAAGCCTCTAGATCTTCTCCGGTCAACATACTGCCCTCAACTCTACCACTCAAGATACATTTTTCTGGCACAAATTCACTCCAGACCTCTCTCCTAATAACTAACCCTGCTGATGGAGGCAAGAGATTTTTTCGAGCATTATAAAGCCTCGGATTTTTCCCTAATTCCGTAATGGCGAAAAATGGTTTAATTCGATTAAAGTTAGGGGGCGGTTCTACCTCAAATATGGCGTGAATTTGACTACCATAGGCTCCCGCCTTTGGGTTTTCTTGAGAAAATCTAACCGCCTCAGCTACCCAATTTAATTCAGGTATATTGTCATCATCCAAAAAACCGATCAACTCAGCTTGGGACTCAGACACCGATCGCTTCCTCGCAAATGCTGCACCCTGTTGAGTTTCTAACACATATCGCAGGGGTACTTCTTTGGGCCAGTCCTTCTGAAACTGCTGTACCACTGCTGCCGTACCATCGGAACTATTATTATCCACGACGAGAACTTCCCAACGGATGCTTTCGGTCGCCCTTTGACATCGCAACTGTTGGAGCACTTCTGGCAACCGGTTTTCCCCATTATAGGTAGGAATTGCTACTGTTAACTGGATCATGATTAACTTCCTATCGCAGGATATTAACACTATCGCTATTCTGCTAGGCTTTCCACGGGAGTCTTCCTTGGCAATTCGAGATAGAGACGGCACACTTAAAGATTTTAATTATCATCGCCTGGGCTGTTGACTGCCACTGGTAACATGGTTAACTCACCCTGATTTAATGGGGCTTCTGGTGTCTTCAAGGGATGATCAAAAGTGAGTGTTCCATCTTTCACCTGAATTTGAATAGTATCGCCCGTGACAAACTTCTGCTCTAAAATCAGGTTAGCGATCGGATTTTCCAACTCCCGTTGAATCGCCCGTTTCAGAGGTCTAGCCCCATAAACAGGATCATAACCCACATCAGCCACATGATCAATAGCAGCAGGTGATAAATCCAGAGCAATTTTTTGATCAGCCAAAAGTCTTTGGAGGCGCTGCATTTGAATGGCAACGATATCGCGCAATTCAGCTTTACTGAGGGTGTGGAAGAGGATAATTTCATCTACCCGATTCAAAAATTCGGGTCGGAAATGCGATCGCAAAGCCTGCATAACCAAAGCAGACATTTCCCCATAGCGAGAGTCATCCCCAGCCACCCCCAGAATATACTCACCGCCGATATTGCTAGTCATGACAATTACGGTATTGCGGAAATCCACCAATCGTCCTTGGGAGTCAGTAATTCTGCCATCATCCAATACTTGTAAGAGGATATTAAAGACATCAGGATGAGCTTTTTCCACCTCATCAAATAGAATCACTGAATAGGGATGGCGGCGCACCGCTTCTGATAGTTGTCCGCCTTCGTCATAGCCCACATATCCCGGAGGCGCACCCACCAACCGAGAGACAGCGTGTTTTTCCATATATTCGGACATATCAATGCGAATCATAGCTTCCTCGCTGTCAAAGAGGAACTCCGCCAAAGCCCTAGCCAACTCAGTTTTACCGACCCCTGTGGGTCCCATAAACAGAAACGAACCGATAGGCCGTCCGGGGTCTTTCATCCCCGCCCTAGCGCGGCGAATAGCGGCAGATACAGCTTCCACGGCTTCCTGCTGACCAATTACGCGCCGATGTAAATGGGATTCCAATTGTAATAATTTTTGTCGTTCGGACTCCAACAGGCGATTAACGGGAATCCCCGTCCACTTAGCGACAATGGCAGCAATATCGGCTTCTGTCACCTGCTCTCGCAGCAAGGAAGACCCCTGAGCCTGCAATTTTAACAATTCTGCCTCCCGCGCCTCTCGGTCGTGGTGAAGAGTCTCTAAGCGGCCGTATTTTAACTGAGCTGCTTTATTGAGATCATAAGCGCGTTCGGCTTGTTCAATTTGCACCCGCAGTTTTTCTTCTTCTTCTTTGAGGCGGTTAATAGCTTCGAGGAGTTCCTTTTCACTCTGCCACTGGGACGATAGAGTTTTCTGCTTGTCTTTGAGGGTGTTAATTTCTTGCAGTAGGGATTGGATACGCATATTTAAACCCAGATCAGCAGTTCGATCTTGTTCCCCTGTGCGTGGGGGTGTACTTCTTTGGCTTTCCCCTTCGACGGAGAGTTTTTCCATCTCCAACTGCATGAGGCGACGCTCAATTTGTTCTAACTCCACGGGTTTGGAGGTGATTTCCATTTTCAACTGGGCGGCGGCTTCGTCTACTAGGTCGATCGCCTTATCAGGAAGGAAGCGATCGCTAATATATCGCGCGGACAGCATTGCCGCCGCCACCAATGCGGAATCAGTAATTTTGACCCCGTGATGGCGTTCGTAACGGTCTTTCAACCCCCGCAGGATTGACACGGTATCCTCTGGACTAGGTTGATCAACATAGACCTGTTGAAATCGTCTTTCTAGGGCTGGGTCTTTTTCGATATGCTTACGGTATTCATCAACAGTAGAAGCACCGATACAGCGCAATTCTCCCCGGGCTAACATAGGTTTAAGCAGGTTTCCGGCATCCATTCCCGAACCTCCAGAACCCGATCCTGCCCCCACGACGGTATGTAGTTCGTCGATAAACAGGACTATTTGACCGTCGGAGTGGGTAACTTCCCGCAATACCGATCGCAGTCTTTCTTCAAATTCCCCCCTATATTTGGCTCCGGCGATTAAACTACCCATATCCAGGGAAATCAACTGGCGGTTTTTGAGGGACTCTGGCACATCTCCGTTAACAATGCGTTGGGCTAACCCTTCGGCGATCGCTGTTTTACCGACTCCCGGTTCTCCAATTAACACCGGATTATTTTTGGTTCGTCTGGACAGACAACTAACCACCCGGCGAATTTCTTCATCCCGTCCGATCACCGGGTCTAGTTTCCCTGCCTTAGCCAATTCGGTTAGATCTCGGCCATACTTACTCAGGGCATCATAACTATTTTCCGGGTTCTGGTTGTCAACTTTAGCACTGCCACGCATGGATTTGATGGCTTCTTCCAGTTTCTCCCGGACTGTAGCTTTGGAGTCATTGGTAGGGCGATCGAACCCTGGTCTTCCTGGTGTGGCTCTGGTGGGGTTTCCACTACCCAAAATCCTACGACCGACGCGATCATCTTCTGCTAGGGCAATAATCAGGTGTTCAATAGCAATGTAGCGGTCTTGCCATGCGGACCGCGTCGCTTCAGCCGTATCTAGCATCAATTCTAACCCACGACCTAGGTAGAGATGGTCAATAGTTCCGACTCGGGGTTGCCGTTTGGTGAAGGCTTCTAATTGTTGCTGGACCTGTTCGGGATTAAAACCAGCCCGCCCTAATATATTATTAGCCAGTCCATTTTGTTCTAAGGCGGCGATCGCCACGTGCTCCACTTCTAAATGCTGATTTTGGAAGCGACGAGCAACATCTTGGGATTTTACTATCGCTTCCCAGGCTTTATCTGTAAATTTACTCGGATCGGTCGGTTGCATTGCTTATTTTTATTGACACCAAATAGGGAACGGGGAATTATGACTCTCAAATAGATGTTGCCGATGTATTTTTCTGGGGACCACCAGAGCCGATTGCCCCAAGGATTTTATCCTACTATGGGCAATCGATCACCTTATCCGTTCAGATCTTAACTGTTTACTGCTAACTGTTTACTTGCCTCAGCCGAGCCCTGGGTTCCCAGTTGAATCAATTCAACTTTATACCCGTCCGGGTCTTCCACGAAAGCAATCACTGTTGATCCGTGTTTCATCGGCCCTGGTTCTCGGCTAATTTTACCCCCTGCTGCCCGAATTTGCTCACAGGTGCTATAAATATCATCCACACCGAGGGCAATATGGCCGTAACCGTCCCCCAGGTTGTAGCTATCAACGCCCCAGTTATAGGTCAGTTCAATGACACTATGATCAGCTTCATCCCCATATCCCACAAAGGCTAGGGTAAACTTTCCCCCAGGATAATCTTTCTGTCGCAGCAGCTTCATTCCCAGAATATCACAGTAAAATTTCAGCGACTCATCCAAGTTGCCGACCCGCAGCATTGTGTGTAAAAGTCTCATGAGATTGGTTCTCCTCCTTATGAAGATTAGTCCTTACCTGTTATTTTAAGGAAATCTCCTCAGTTCGTCACTGCCACTAGCCCCCTCTCCCACTACCTAACCATCAACAACCACACAACCGTTTCTTTTCGGGCGATCGCTATCTCTACCCCTTCTCCCCTTCCCCTCTTCTCCTCAAGGCGATCGCCCTTTCACCACTGTTAACAAACCTTTTCGCTTTTCCTTACCACCGACAAACCCCTAAAATACCATATATATGTCGGCACGGATTCCCATTCTCTAAGTATAGGTCAAGTTCGGGGATTTGTCAAGGAAAAATGGGGGGATTTTTGGGATTTTTTGGGTTCCCCTAACTGGGGGTACTGGTGGAGGGTCTACGGGAAAGGCGATCGCACTTTATCACTGTGTCAATCAACAATTGAGAGAAGCCAGAGAAATCGAGATTTTTCCATCAATTCATCACTCCTACAATAATTAAATTATTGTTAAAAATTAACGGATTTAGCTCCCGACTGTAGGTAAAGGATATAATGGAGTAAATCTAGCCCTTAAAAACCATAACCTAGACAACCTAGTGGGGAGACAAAAGTGAAAAGCTGAATACACATACAATGTAACTTCAGGCAGAAATTACTCCCATTGTCTGGTCAGTATTTTGATGGCATTTCTGCCACTTATATCAAAAAATATGATGGCAGCAATGAATATATTTTTAATACTTTTCATGGAGAAATCAAAATGTCTAGTCAATCTGTCAACACTATTAATCTCGATATATTTGAACCCAATGATAGCCGAGAAACAGCCACAGATCTAGGCTTGATATCTGAATGGAATTATTGGGATAATCTCAGTATTCATGCTCGAGACTCAGATTGGTTCAAATTTGAGATAGCTCAAACCGGAAGTGTAAATAATTACCTATCAATTAGTTCATGGTTTCATGGTGAAAACCTAAATTTATCCCTATATGATAGCGAGGGAGTATTGATTTATAGTACAAGTAGTGATGGGGAGGAGAGAATTAGTTTAGAGGGAATAGAAGCCGGAACTTACTATTTTAATATTCAGGGAGATGACGGAGTAATTAGACCTAGTTACAGCCTGTATATTAACGCTCCCTGGGATATGAAACCAGATAAATTTGAGCCTAACGATAGCATCGAAACCTCTACAGATTTAGGCTTGCTATCTCAGATGAATTATTGGTATGATATAAGTATTCATCCTGAAGACTCAGATTGGTTCAAATTTGCGATCGCCGATACCGGAAGATCCGATAATTATGTATCAATTAATTACTGGTACTATGGTGACCACCTCAATTTCAGCTTGTATGATGCTGAGGGAGTCTTGATTAACAGTTCCAGTAGTGAGGCTATGAATGGGATTAGTTTAGAGGGACTAGAAGCCGGAACTTACCATATCAAAGTGTATGGAGATGAGGGAATAACTAGACCTAGCTACAGCCTGAATATTAACGCTCCTTGGAACATGACCCCAGATAGATTTGAAGCTAATGATAGTATCGAAAATGCTACCGATTTAGGCTTATTATCTCAGTGGAATTCTTGGGATAATCTCAGTATTCATGCTGGCGACTCAGATTGGTTCAAATTTGATACATCTGAAACCGGAATAGCCGATAATTATGTATCACTTGGTTCTTATTACTATGGTGACAACCTCAATTTTGCCCTTTATAATGCTGAGGGAATCTTGATTAATACTGCTAGGAGTGATGCTAGTGAGTCGATTAGTTTAAAGGGATTAGAAGCCGGCACTTATCATGTCAAAGTGTATGGAGATGAGGGAGCAATTATACCTTCATATATTCTCTATATTAATGCTCCCTGGAATATAGAGCCTGATAGATTTGAAGCTAATAACAGTATCGAATTTTCTACCGATTTGGGCTTATTATCTCAGTGGAATTCTTGGTATAAACTCAGTATTCATGATGCGGGAGACTCAGATTGATTTAAATTTGATATGGCTCAAACCGGAAGTGTGAATAATTTAGTATCAATTGGTTCTTCATCCTCTCGTGAAAACCTAAATGTTGCTCTCTACAATACTGAGGGAGTCTTGATTGACACTTCCGTAATCAATGATTGGGAGGGGATTAGCTTAGAGGGACTAGCAGCCGGAACTTATCATGTTCAGGTTTATGGAGATGAGGGAGCAATTATACCTTTTTATAGCCTGTCTATCACTGCTCCCTGGGATATGAGTCCAGATAGATTTGAACCCAATGATAGTATCGAAACTGCCACAGATTTAGGCTTATTATCCCAGGGAAATTCTTGGGATAATCTCAGTATTCATCCTGGAGACTCAGATTGGTTCAAATTTGATATATCTCAAACCGGAAGAGATTATAATTCCGTATCAATTAGTTCCTTTTACTCTGGCGAAAACCTAAATATTGCCCTCTATGATGGTGAGGGAGTCTTGATTGGCACTTCTGTTATTAATGATTGGCGGGGGATTAGCTTAGAGGGATTAGAAGCCGGAACTTATCATGTTCAAGTTTATGGAGATGAGGGAGTCATTAGACCTTTATATAGCCTCTATATCAATCCTCCTATCAATATAACACCAGATGAATTTGAACCCAATGATAGTATCGAAACTGCCACCGATTTAGGCTTGCTATCTGAATGGAATTCTTGGCGTGGTCTTAGTATTCATGCTGGAGACTCAGACTGGTTCAAATTTGAAATCCCTCAAACTGCAAGTCCGATTCATTATGTATCGGTGAATTCCTGGTACTTTAATGAACACCTAAGTTTTGCTTTGTATAATGCAGATGGAGTCTTGATAAACTCTTCAATTAGTAGTGATTTGGATGGGATTAGTTTAGGGGGACTAGCAGCGGGAACTTATCATGTTCAGGTTTATGGCAATGATGACGCTATTAGTCCCGAATATAACCTCTATATTATGGCTCCTTTTACTGTCATCTCATCTGATGAATCAGAACCTAATGATAGTATCCAAAATTCTAATAACTCGATTACTCAACCTTTCCCTAATCAGTGGTTTGGTAGTGATGGGGATGATGTGATTATGGGTAGTGATTCTGATGAAACTTTACTAGGTTTTGAAGGGGATGACTACCTCGATGGACAGCAAGGAAATAATACCCTATTTGGGGGTCAGGGAAATGATACTTTAGTTGGGGGTTCCGGTCGTGACGCTTTGTTGGGAAATAAGGATGATGATATCCTGTTTGGTGGTAGCTCTGGTGATACTCTCTATGGCGGTCAAGGTCATGATACTCTAGTGGCGGGTGAGGGTAATTCTCTGTTGTTTGGTGATAAGGGGAATGATATCTTGTATGGGGGTTCCGAGGGAATTGATACGTTGAATGGGGGAGAGGGAAATGATACTTTTGTGATGCTTCCCGGTGAGGGTTATACTGTGGTGGCTGATTGGGAGATGAATCAAGATGTGATGGTTTTGTTGGGTAATGCTACTAACTATCGCATAGGGGATTTACCCCTGGGATTTACTAATGCTACTGCTATTTACCAAATTGGCGAGACTGATAAAATTGTCGGTATTATTGAGGGTGTGACGAGTTTGAACTTGGAAGATAGTAGTATCTTTCGGTTTGTGGAGGGGGTCGGGAGTCTGGCTTGAAGTTGCTAAAACTGATTAATAAGTAGACTGGCTGGCTGATTAATTAATGGTGTCGGGGTGGTTCGCTAACTGCTCCGACTTTGACATGGAAAAGTCCCAGAAAAGCGATATATATGTCGGCACGGATTCCCATTCTCTAAGTATAGGTCAAGTTCGGAGATTTGTCAAGGAAAAATGGGGGGATTTTGGGGATTTGTTTGGTTCCCCTAACTGACTGGTGGAGGGTCTACCGTCAAAGGCGATCGCATTTTATCACTGTGTCAATAATTGAGAGCCGCACCCTGGGACAGCATATATTTTGCCATGACTTTACCATAGCCTAAATGATTAAATTTTCATTAAAAAGTAACCCCCTTTACTTGCCAATAAGAGGGAGAGGATATAATCAAGTTCATCCACCTCATATACTTAGTCGAGCCTATATGAAACTAAGATTCAAACCATCACGTAATGTGGCAAGTTACAGCACTTTAGCCATCAGTATTGCTATGGCAATTACCCTAGGGCTACCTGGTGCGGCTTCAGATAACCGCTTCGTTCAACAAGTGCGTCAACAATTGATGCAAGCGGGAGTGGCTTTGGGAATTTCGGGGAGTTATCAGCTTAGTCATGAACCATATTTGGGTGATATTGGTCATAACCAAAAGGATTATCTCTACCTGAACTTAAATTCGGGTTCATCTTACATTCTGGTCGGCGTTTGTGATGAAGATTGTCGAGATATAGACTTATCGCTTTATGATGAAAATAACAATCTGATTGACTCTGATACCGCCCTTGATGACTACCCCATGGTAGAAGTTGACCCCAAATGGAGTGGTCGATTTAAGGTTGAGGTAACAATGGCTAACTGTAATGCTTCAACCTGCTATTACGGGGTGGGGGGTTTTTGCTCGATAATCATCTTGAATGTAAATTATGACTTGGGAAATATATGGGGGGAATTGATGAATTCCCCTTTTTTTGCTGAGGACAGTTGTGGGAATGTCGCTAACTGCAATTCCCGATTTTATGGGTAATGACTCGCCGGGGTTTAACTTAAACAGTAGGCAGCCAAAAGCCATATATATTCCGCCACATATTCCCATGCTATAAATATAGGTCAAGTTAGGGAATTTGTAAATAAAAAATCGGTAAACTTTTGAGTTTTTTATACCCCAATATTGTCATGATTTAGGAAACTCTAACTTTGGGCAGGTTTGAGATAGCTGGCTCTGAGATTTTAGAGAATGATTATCATTATTAAAAATATCCAGATAAATTGATATTTTGTATCTAAAATTACATTTTGTTATCTAGGAAATAGGTGAAGATGTCTTAACATCGAGAGACTAAGATTCAAAAAGAATTGAATCATTAAGTTTTGTTGATTAAAAAACCATCATGATGAAGGGTAATCAGGAAAAAAATGCCGCAAACACTATTTAAAGTTGATCTAACTAAACCAATGTCGGAACAAGAAATGCCGGGACATAATCGCTGGCATCCAGACATTCCGGCGGTGGTTTCTGTTAATCCGGGAGACATTTTTCGGATTGAATGCAAGGACTGGACAGACGGACAAATCAAAAATAATGATAGTCCCGACGACGTTCGAGATGTAGATCTAAGTGTGGTTCACGTTCTCAGTGGGCCGATTTATGTAAACGGTGCCCAACCAGGAGATATTTTAGTTGTAGATATTCTGGATATTGGTGCATTACAGGGAGATGAATGGGGCTTTACGGGAATTTTTGCGCGGGAAAATGGGGGTGGTTTTCTAACTGATCATTTTCCGAATGCAGCTAAAGCTATTTGGGATTTACAGGGAATTTATACGAGTTCTCGCCATATTCCGGGAGTACGTTTTGCGGGTATTACTCACCCTGGATTAATTGGCTGTGCGCCTTCCTATGAACTGTTGATGCAGTGGAATAAACGGGAAAGGGAATTAGTAGAAACAGGGGGTCCGGTTTGGAAACCAGAAATTCCACCTCTGGCGGCTTTACCCAACCCAGAAAATGCGGTTTTGGGAACATTAACTGGGTCGGAATTTGAGCGGGTGGCGGCGGAAGCAGCGCGGACGGTTCCACCTCGGGAACATGGCGGAAACTGCGATATTAAGAATTTGTCGCGGGGGTCGCGGATTTATTTTCCGGTGTATGTAGAGGGGGCGAAATTGTCTATGGGAGATATTCATTTTTCCCAGGGAGATGGGGAAATTTCGTTTTGTGGCGCTATTGAAATGTCGGGATATATCGACCTCCATGTTGATCTGATTAAAGGAGGGGTGGAAAAGTATGCAATGGTGAATCCGATTTTTAAACCTGGTCCGGTGGAACCTCGCTATTCGGAGTATTTGGTATTTGAGGGAATTTCGGTTGATGAGTTTACTGGGAAACAGTATTATTTGGATGCTCATGTTTCCTATCGTCGGGCTTGTTTGAATGCGATCGCATATTTGCAAAAGTTTGGATTTACGGGAGAACAGGCTTATTTGCTATTGAGTTCAGCCCCGGTAGAAGGTCGAATTAGTGGTATTGTGGATATTCCGAATGCTTGTTGTACCGTGGCAATACCAACGGAGATTTTTGATCGCAATATTTTGCCAACTTAGTAGTGTAATTATCGCCCCTAGTCATTGGGAACTGGGGGCAGTTAGATAAGGAGAATAAAGAAAATGCCACTGTATGAATTTCGTTGTGCTAATTGCGGAGAGTTTGAAACATGGCAGACTTTGGCGGAGGTGGGAACTCCGGTTGCCTGTCCTCAATGCCAAAATCAGAGTGAAAAAATCTTTTCGCCGCCCAATATTAATTTGAATTCGAGGGGGTTAAGTTTGCGACGGGGAGAAAGTAAAGAACCCAAATTGGTGAAAAGCGATCGCCAACCATCATCTCCCCGATATAAACAAAGTAGGTGCGATCGCCCTTGGATGATAGGTCACGGTTGAATCATGTTCTGTGTGGGTGGGCTGTTGTCTGGTGAAAATTTATGGCAGAATCAGGAATTAAGAATATGGACTGGTAATGCCAAAAAAGACAAAATTTCCCTATCTGGTGGGTTCTAAATGGACGGCTACCCAAAAAACTTGGGGATGGCGACATTTTCAGGTGGTTAACCGTAAAAATCAGGGTCAGTTGGTTTTTGCGGAGTTGGTGGCTTCCTGTGACCCGACAGTTAGATTTTGGTTGAATGCTAAACAGCTTAAAGATCGTAATCTGTGGGAACCTGGGTGGCAGTCTACCCAAGAACTTGATGATGGAGACTGATATATGGATTATAGCTATATTCAACAGGCGATCGCTCAATTAGAAGCTGCCGCCACTGAACTAAAGAATATGGTTGATCATGTTCCTCCCGAACAGGCTAAAATTCTACAGGTTAGGGAAGTTGAGGAGAAGATTAGGAATACTCTAGCCCATATAGAGGCGGCGATTAACCCCCCTAGTTTGGAACATTTGCCGCCAGATGTGTTAGAAAGGGCGCAGGCCTTAAAAATTCCCCTGGGAGATGTTGAGGTACAAATGGCGATGGTATCTCATGATTTGTCTCAGGTGATGGCTATTCTGACCGAAATGGAAAACCGCGCCCAAACTATTCGCAGGCGACGAGAATATTTTTTGGTTAGACTTCCTGATATGCCTATTGAAGTTTTGGGGTCGCGGCTTCCGGTGTATACAGCCGCAGATTTTCAAGCGCCCCCTGAACCTGTATCTAAGGAGGTTCGAGATCAACTCAAGGCTAAGTATGGCATCGATCGCTTAATTATGGAGAAATCTGTGCGATCGCGCGCGACCCTCTTTGATCAAATTAAACAGGCGAAACAGACCCTAGAACATCCATCACCCCAAGATGAATAATCAAAATAGACCATAGGTAAATTGGTGGCTATGGTGTTATTGACAACGCTTTTGCCAAAACTGATAAGCTGAATAAGCTAGGGTAACTACTCCGGTTTTAATTGCTGATTCATCTACCTGAAACTTAGGGTGATGTAGGGGATAATTGGGTTGGTCTGGTTGTCCTATTCCTAGGCGAAACATTGCGCCCGGTGCATAATTTAAATACACCGAAAAATCTTCCGCACCCAGAGAAGGTTCCGGGAGAATTTCTACACTTTCATTTCCCCAGGCTTCCCTAACTGAGGCTTCGATTAATTGAGTTAAGGCTGGATCATTCTGCACACTGGGAACACCCCGGCGATAGTTCATTTGATACTTAGCCCCATAGGTTTGACAAACATTAGCTACTATATTCTCTATCCATGCTGGTAAAGTTTCATAGGTTGATTGATGAAGCGATCGCACTGTTCCCAATAATTTTACCTGATCCGCAATCACATTAGAAGCACGTCCGCCAGTAATTTGACCAATAGTTAATACCACTGGTCTAAGGGGGTTATGAGTGCGACTAATTGCCTGTTGTAGAGTCGTAATTACTTGGGCGGCGATCCAAATTGCATCAATGGCTTCATGGGGACGCGCACCATGTCCAGACTCTCCCAAAATAGTCAATTCCAAATCATCCGCCGCCGCTGTTAATGCCCCTACTCTAATGCCAATACACCCCGCCGTAATAGTCGGAAAAACGTGCAATCCAAAGATAGATATAACGTCATTCATTACCCCATCTTCTACCATCCAAGTGGAACCCCTAGCGATTTCTTCAGCCGGTTGAAATAAGAATCGCACAGCCCCCGGTAGCGAGTCCTGTAGGCGTGATAAAACCATCGCTGTACCTAATCCTACCGTAGTATGTACATCATGCCCACAAGCGTGCATTACGCCGGGATGACGAGAGGCATATTCTAGGTTAGTTAATTCTTGAATAGGGAGGGCATCCATATCAGTACGAATTGCTAACCATTGATGATGGTTACCAGTTCCTTTTAATTCCCCTACTACTCCGGTTTTTCCTACCGCTTCTTGAATGTGCAACCCACAGGAAGATAATACCCCCGCTATATATGCAGAGGTTTGATATTCTTGACCGCTAAGTTCTGGGTGTGCATGAATGTGACGACGAATTTCTACTAAACGGGGATATAGGGAATTGGTGAGGTCTTTGATTTCAGTGAGGATGGAGTTTTGATGTTTACTCATGGCAATAATAGGCTGATCAGGCAGAGTTTTAACGGTTGGCTAGAATACAACCACTGCGAGGGGGTAATATCAGTTCCAGATGATTCTCTCCCTCTAAATTAAGCCAGCGGGCGGTACAATTTCCATAGACAACTCTTTCAGGTTTAGTGGTGAGTTGGGGAACTGGTATATTAATTGTAGCAGATTCTAAGCTACTATTAACTGTGATGATTAATTCTTCCTGACCTTCCGGGGAATTGGTGGTTAAAATTCTGGCAAAGCTATAAACTAGATCTTGGGCGAAGAGAACTTGATAAGTCCCGATTCTGAGAGCCGGGTATTTATGGCGGAGGGTGATGAGATTTTTGTGGTATTCTAGTAAGTCTAAATCCCATTGTTCTTGGGGCGGGAAACCACGACGACAATCGGGGTCAAATTCTCCTGGTAAACCGACTTCATCACCATAATATATACTGGGAGCGCCCGGGAAGGTTAATAATAGTAAGGTAGCGAGTTTAACGCTGGCTTGATCTTCCTGAACTATGGTAATTAAACGGGCGACATCGTGGCTATTAAGTAGGTTAAGTTGGGTGAGTTGAATCTCCCAAGGATAGAGAGCAAGAAGTTCCTGGATTTTACTGCTATATTCGGCGGCGGAAAGGGGAGGATAGGGATAATAAGAAGGCGCTTCTACTAATTCTCTACGGACTCTGGATTGGGCTGTAAAGGCGATGGTAGGTCCGGTAAATAGATAGTTCATTACGCCATCAAATTGGCTGCCATCGAGCCACTGACGGGCATCTGTCCACACTTCTCCGACGATATAGGCTTCCGGGTTACCGGCTTTGACACGACTGCGAAATTCTTGCCAAAATCCGGGTGTTTCTATTTCAAAAGGAACGTCTAAACGCCAGCCGTCTATACCAAAGTTAATCCAATATTCGGCGATCGCCATAATATATTCACGCACATCGGGATGCTCATGATTAAATTCCGGTAAAGCCCGGTTATTCATCCAACCGACATAATTGGCGGGTTGACTACCATCATAGGCAGACAGAGGCCAGTTTTCCACCTTAAACCAGTCTAACCAAGGAGAGTGAGGGCCATTTTCTAGGATATCATTAAAGAAGAAAAAGCCTCGACTAGCATGGTTAAAAACCCCATCTAGGACGATTTTAATATGGCGACTATGGGCAGCATCTATCAATTCTCGCAGGGCTGGATTACCGCCTAAAATCGGGTCAACTTGATAATAGTCATGGGTATGGTAGCGATGGTTACTGGCTGATTGAAATATGGGGGTAAAATAAATCGCATTAATCCCCAAATCTTGCAGATAGTCGAGGTGTTCAATTACCCCCCACAAGTTACCGCCTTTATACCCCTGCAAAGTGGGTGGTTTGTGCCAATCTTCCCACTTAGGATGACTAATAACTGAGGGTCGAGGTAATTGGTTTTGGGCAAAACGGTCAGGAAAAATTTGATAAAATACCGAATGTTTTACCCAGTCTGGAGTGTAAATTGTCATGGTTACGATTTGGAAAACACCAATATATATTTAGGGCGTATAAATTGCTAAGTCACTTATACAGCCACTTATGAAAATATTTCAACCTAAATATGACGCACGATCACCATAATACCATAGTAGTTAGTGGTCAAATTATGATCTGGTGGCACTGAGACTGTGAACATCAGATCAATTTGGGCATAATTGGCCTAGCTATGTATTGCGGATAGTATCTCCTATCTGCTAGGATTGACAGCAAGCCGAACCTTAATGAGAATCACAAGTGTCAAGTCCAGAAGAAACAGCCTTGGTTCCCAAATCATCTGGTAAGGATGCAGGTTTAGCCCCCCTACTCCTTACCGTGGTTGAATTAATCCGCCAGCTGATGGAAGCGCAAGTTATCCGGCGCATGGAAGCTGATACCCTAACAGATGAAGAACTTGACCGCGCGGCCGAAAGTCTGCGTAAATTGGAGGCGCAGGTGTTGGACCTCTGCGAAATTTTTGATATCGACCCAGCAGACTTGAATATCGAACTGTCGGAGTTGGGTTCCCTTCTCCCTAAGTCCGGTGGCTATTACCCAGGGGTGTCCTTGGGAAATCCCTCGATCTTGGAACTTCTCGATCGCCTTCTGAATACGGGTATAGTAGTAGAGGGAAGTGTTGATCTGGGTTTAGCCCAAATTAACCTGATTCATGCCAAGCTGAGATTGGTGCTAACATCAAAGCCTCTATTATAGCCTAGGGATTACCCAAATTTATCCCATGGGCAAGTTTTGGGTTGTGGGGGGCTAGTGATAGGTGCTAGACTGCTGATAATTACTTTTTGATGAGTGACTAATATGAGTTACAGTCTGTATTTATACGGAATTTTACCGAAAACTAAGCTGAAGTCTTGGCATTTGCAAGGCTTAGATAATCAGCCAGTTTATACTCATGAAATTGATGGGTTTATTTTTCTGTATTCCGAGGCGCAACAGGAACGGTATTTGGCCAGCCGCAGGAATTTGCTAGGTCATGAAAAGGTGTTAGAAGCCATGATGCAGGAGGGATATAGGACGATACTACCTTTGCAATTTGGCTTGATTGTTTCTGATTGGGATGCGGTAGCTAAACAGTTAGTTAATCCTTATCATGAAAGACTGAAAGAACTGTTCGTTAAGTTGGAGGGTAATCGCGAGGTGGGGGTGAAGGTTTTTTGGAATGAAACCGCTGAACTTAATGCTTTAATGGAGGAAAATCAAGACCTGAGAGAAAGACGCGATCGCCTGGAAGGTCAACCCCTCAGTATGGATGAAGTGATTGCTATTGGTCGGGAGATAGAGTCAAACATTTTAGACCGCGAAAATGAGATTATCACCGCTTTTCAAGATGGCTTAATTCCCCTGGCTTTAGATTATGTAGAAAATGAATCGATGACGGATTTAATGATTTATAACGCCGCCTATTTAATTCCTTGGAATAGTGAAGAAAAGTTTAGTCAGAAGGTGGAGGAAATCGACAATTACTTTCCCAAACGGCTGAGGATTCGCTATAATAATTTTACAGCCCCCTATAATTTCACACAACTTGATTAATGAGAGGATAAATCTATGGTTTTACGATTATTACTCGCCCCTCTGACCGCTCCCCTGGATGGTATTGTATGGATAGGTGAACAAATCTTAGAACGCGCTGATGCTGAACTAGACGATAAAGAAAATTTAAATAAGCGTCTTTTGGCTCTTCAATTAGCCTATGATATGGGCGATATTTCAGAGGAAGATTTCGAGGAAGAAGAGGAACAGTTATTACGAGAAATTATCGCCCTAGAAGAGTCTCAGCAACAGTCGGAGTTGGCATCAGATGATGATGAATAATTATCGGTTTTGGGGACAACGTACCCGCGCCCATCTATCGGCTTTTCTTTAGATTAGAAATGTGCAGTGCGTCAGTGATGGTGCGTCAGTCGAGAAGATGATTATTGACCTGATGTATTCGCTCTGACGCACCCTACCAGGCTTATAGTTTATACCTGTGAATCAGGGTCAATGCCTAAGCGTTTTAGCTGTTCGGCGAGACGTTGCGATCGCAATTTTTCCTCGGCTAATTCTTCTTCCGCCCGCCGCGCCCGTTCTTCTGACTCTTGGGCTTTTCGCTGTGCCGCTTCCGCTTGTTGGTGTAACTCTACAGAAGTCAAAAAACGACGACCATCGGGATAATATAACTCTAAACCCGTGGGCGGAAA